>NZ_VMBG01000003.1 GCF_007559335.1 Rariglobus hedericola | reverse complement strand
GGTTCCACCAAGAACGTGACCGCGACGAACCTGCGCCTGCAGGCCAACGGCGCGATCGGCACGAACATCCGCCACCTGACGACGAACATCGATGTCCTCACTGCGCTGGCGTCGACCGGATCGATCTTCATCACCGAGGACAACGGCGCGACCGTCGACACCGTGACGGTCACCGTTACCGAGTTCAGCAGCACGGCCACCACCTCGGATGTGGTTGATCTCAACCAGTCGGATCTCACCACCAGCACCAACGGCAGCATCGTCCTCGTCGTCACGCTGGGCAACCTGACCTTGAACGATGGCCTAGTGAACGGCACTGCGGTTTCCGCCAACGGCACCGGTAACATCCTCCTGACGACCTTGGCGGTCGGCAGCGACATCCTTGTAAATGCCGATATCAACTCCGGCAGCGGCCATGTCACGGTGATCGCTCCTCGCGACCTGACCTTCGCCTCTGGTGCCGATGTCACCACGACCACCGGCACGATCAACCTCGAGTCCGGCCGCAACATCGCCTTCGACGCCAACGCCCGCGCCCTCACCACCACTGGCAACATCCGCTTCCTTGCCGCCAACAACATCACCCTCGGCGGAGTCAACTCTACCTCCGGCGACATCACGCTGACGGCCACCGCTGGTTCGATTCTCGCTGCAGGCCACACCTATAAGAACATCTCGGGCCGCGCCGTCCGCCTCGTTTCGGCCATCGGCATCGGCTCGTCCTCCGACGCCCTCCAGACCGCCATCGCCACCCTGACCGCCTCCACCGGCGCGAATGGCATCAGCCTCATCGAAGACGACGGCCTCACGATCGACACGGTCGCCGTGACCGTGCAATCCGTCCTTTCCGACGGCACCACGGTTGACGTGGTCACCGGCAACCAGGCTGATCTCGTCACCACCGGTTCGCTCGCCCTCCAGATCCTCTCCGGTGCGCTCACGCTGAACGATGGCTTCGATGCCGATAACATAGCGCTCTCCGTCACCGGTAACATCCGTCTCAACATCGGTGGCAACATCACGGCCAACGCCGACCTCGTTTCCTCCACCGGTCACATCACGGTGCTCGCCACCGGCACCATGACCTTCAATGCACTGGCCGACGTCATCACCAGTGCGGCCGCCACCACGGTGAACATCGAGTCCGGCGCAGCGATCCTCTTCGCAGCCAACGCCCGCATCCTTACCAACAACGGCAACGTCCGCATCCTTGGCACTACCGGTGACATCACCCTCGGCGGCGTGCAGGCCGGCACCGCCTTGGTCTCGATCACCGCGACCACCGGTTCGATTCTCGATGGTGGCGACTTCTACCAGAACGTCACCGCCTCCGCGCTCCGCCTCGTTGCTGGCAACGCCATCGGCTCCTCCTCCAACGTCCTCGAAACCGGTATCGACACCCTCACCGCCATCTTCGGCACCGGCGGTCTGCACCTCACCAACGACGACAGCCTCACGATCGACACCGTCGCCGTCGTGGTCTCGCGTGTCCTCGCCAACTTCACCGCGGTCGCCGAAGCGACCGACGTCAACCAGTCCGACCTCACCGGCACCGGCGCGATCAACCTCACGCTCACCACGGGCAACTTCATCCTCAACGACGGACTTGATGCCGATAACATCGCGATCACCACCGCCGGCACCGTCACGCTGACCGCCCTCGACACCGACAGCACCCTGACCGTCAACGCCGACATCGTCTCCACCGCAACCAACGTCGTTCTCAACTTCGACGACACGATCACGCTCAACACCACGGCCGACATCCGCGCCGGCGGCACCGTTTCGATCACCTCTGTCAACGGAGCCTTCACCATGACCGACGGCACCGAGATCGTCTCGACCGGCAGCACCACCGTTGACGTCACCGGCATCATCAGCCTCAGCCGCATCAACGCCGGCACCTCCGCGATCAACCTCACCACCGACGCCTCCATCATCGACGTCCTCACCGCGGAAACGCCCAACCTCAGCGGTGGCCTCGCGACTATCCGCGCCGTTGGCAATTTCGGCACCACCACCGGTGACGAAGACATCGACACCCAGCTCGCCTCCCTCGACGTCATCATCAGCGGCACCGGCACCATCGTGATCGACGAAGTGGACGCGCTCAACGTCGTCAACGCCACCACGACCGACGGTTTCATCTCCCTCGATACCGTGGGCGACCTCGCCATCCAGAAAGCCGTCGCCGGTGGTAACAGCAATATCCTCCTTACTGTGGGTGGCAACCTGACCGTCCGCTCCGTCACTGCCACGGCAAACACCATCACCGCCAATGTCACCGGCAGCATCGAGCCGATCACCGGCGGCGTGGAAGCCGAGCAGTTGAACGCCGCCACGCTGGTGCTCAACGCCGGCACCGGTATCGGCGCAGGCACGCAGCTAGTCGTCCGCGCCAGCACCCTGACCTTGATCACCACCACCGGTGATATCGACGTCCGCAACCTCTTCGCCGGCACCTCCACCATCCTGGACATCAGCACCGGTGGCACCGGTTTGGGCACGGGCACCATCAACTACGAGCAGACCGGCGGCCCGCTCACCATCGTGGACGGCAGCACCAATGACGGTGATATTTCCATCACCCTCGGCACCGGCAACCTCATCATCACCGAGCTCCACGCTGGTGGCGACGGCGACATCTTTGTGACCGTTACTGGTGCCGGTGGCGTGTCCTTGGGTGACGTCACTGCAGGCGGCGGTGACATCCGCGTCAGCACCAGCGACACCATCGTTCTTGATCAGGACGTCACTACCAACGGCGAGAACCTCACCTTCACCGGTGATGTGCGCTTGGGCGCCGATGTCACCATCACCACCTCCGGCGGTAATCTCACCTTTGACGACACGCTCGACGGCAACTTCAGCCTCGTGATCAACACCGGTGCCGGCGACGTCGAGTTCAACGCTCCGGTCGGCGCCACCATCCCGCTCGCCGGTCTCGATATCACCAGCCTGGGTGACATCGCCATCAACTCCACGCTCACGGTTGCCGGCGACACCGCCTTCCACAGTGCGACCCTGACCGTCACCGGCGGACCCAACTCGATCTCCACGACCAATGGCGGCACCTTCCTGGCCGAGCCGATCGATGGCACGCTCACCATGGGCATCGGCGCCCTAGGCTCTTCGATCTACGGTTATGTGATCGGCACGAACATCCTCAACGCCTTGGCACCCGGCTTCGGTTCGGTCACCTTCGGCCGCGCCGATGGCACCGGTCACGTCGATGTGGGCACTGCGACCTTCCGCAGCCCGACCGTGATTCGCACCCCGGGCGTCGGCGGTTCGCTGAACATCGTCGCTGGCAGCACCGTCACGGTCACGGGCAACAACTCTCTCGACCTGATCGCCGGTAGCGGCGACGCCGGTGTGCTGACCATGGAAGCCGGTGCCGTCATCACCGCCGGCAGCGGCACCGTCACCCTGACGGCCGATGTCGTTACCTTGAATGGCGCCGCGGGTTCGATCCAGGGCACCGGCCGCCTCGTGCTCCAGCCGTCCTCCGTGGGCCGTGACATCGTGGTGGGCGCCGCCGGCACCGCTTCGCAATTTGACCTCACGCTTGCCGAGCTCGCCGTGGTGGCCACGGGCTTCACCGAACTCGTCATCGGTCGTCTCGATGGCGAACACGCGATCAGCGTCTTCACTGGTGTTTACCGCAGTGCGGTCACCTTCCGTGCTCCCGCCGGCAATGGCACTGTCTCCATCCTTGGTAACGTCTCCACCACGCGTCCGGCCGGTAACATCACCGCGCTCGCCGGCGCCGACGTTCTGGTCTCCGCCAACCTCACCACCGCCACCGGTAACATCGTCCTCACCGCCGATGCCGACCTCTCCGGTGCGGGCGACCTGCTCATCTCCCAGACGGCCATCAACGTCATTCGCGCCAACCAGGGTAACCTCGTCTTCAAGGGCGATTCCGTCATCCTCGGCACCGCCTCGACTCGCGCCGACATCTATGCCGTGAGCGGTAACATCACCATGACGGCGGACGTGAACGGCGATGGCA
Organism: Rariglobus hedericola; assembly: GCF_007559335.1. Lineage (NCBI taxonomy): Bacteria > Pseudomonadati > Verrucomicrobiota > Opitutia > Opitutales > Opitutaceae > Rariglobus > Rariglobus hedericola. The sequence goes on along the minus strand of NZ_VMBG01000003.1, from coordinate 206,108 downwards.
CCGGTGCCCTCATCCTCGCCAACGCCCAGAATCAGTTGAAGGCCGGCGGCAATCTCACGCTGTCCACGGGCACCACCGCTCCGACCACCGACACGTTGATCTCCCTTAGCGGCGTGGTCCTCGTGCTCGGCAATATCACCATCACCTCCGCCGGCACGATCACCGGTGAAAAGATCAGCCTCGTCGGTTACGGTGCCGTCAGCATCAGCTCTGCGGAAAGCATCATCTTTGAGAGCGGTTTGATCACCAGTCGCAACGCCTCCACCACGCTCTCGGCCGACACCGATCACGACGGCAGCGGCGACGTCATCCTCGCCGCCAACTTCAACGTCATCGTCCAGGCCAATACGACCGCCACGATCTCCGGCGATGAAGTCATCATCGGTTCCGCCACCGGCTTCGGCCGCGTGGTCACGCTCACGGGCGACATCTTCATCCGCTCCAACTTCAACCAAGACACCCGTGGCCGCTTCTTCGTGGTGAACAGCCAGTCCCGCCTCAGCGCCGGTGGCAGCCTGTTCATCGGTGAAGTCTCCTATGGTTCGGGCACGCCCTATGAGATTTCCATCCAGTCCGCCCAGGTCACGGTGAGTCGCGACGTGGCCTTCTACTCCGTGACGAACGTGACGCTGGATGGCAGCCTGTTCACCGTGACCCGCAACGCCCGCATCTTTGCTTACGGCAACATTGTGATGAGCGGTGGCGAGCTGCTGACCAACGGCACGCTCCTCGCGCTTGAAGCCGATGTGGATCGCGACGACACCGGTTCCGTCACACTCTCCGGCAACGCCCGCCTGACCAACCGCACGGCGGTGACGATCACCGGCTACACCGTGACCCGCGGCCCGAACGTCACGATCACGCCTAATCCCACCATCACGCAGCTGCAATAAGCTCGGTAGGTCGGAGGAGAACACGCTTGAACGCCCGAACTCCGACGAAATTGCCAACGAACGCCGATCTGTTGCGGTTAATTCACTTTACCTGGGCAGGGGCGCCGGTTAGCAACTACCAGCTTTTTTATGATCTCTCACCCGATGCTTCGCACCCGCCTTTCGGCCCTGACTGCGTTACTGGCCTTCGGTCTCAGCCTTGAAGCATCCGCCCAGACCGTGACCACGGCTCCGGTGGGCGCAATGACGGTCACCCTTCTGCGCGCACCTGTTTCGGGCACTAAAATTACGACATTTTCCCCTATTTTGAGAATTCCGATTGGGGACTCTTTTTCGGGTAAGGCTGCTGGGGTTATTACTACGGTATCAACTACATCAATTTCTGACTCTACCGCTAATTGGTCTGTGGGAAGTTTGTCACAAGCTGCGACACCGTATTATATCAAGGTCACAAGTGGGGCGGCGTCTGGAGCAATGTGGCAAGTTTCTACTTCAGCTGCGAATACCGCATCGTCTGCTACTATTCTGAGTTTAAGTGGAAAAGATCCGGTAGCAGTAGGAGTCTCAGCTGGTGATTCTTATGAGATTATTCCGGTTGATACGCTTTCTACCTTGTTTGCGGGTTTTGAGAATCAGATAGGCGGTCCTAATGTTGATTCAGCTGATAATGTAAAAATTCATGATGGGTCTGCTTGGCGAATTTTTTATTATAATTCCACTCAAGGTGTTCAGCAGTGGCGCGAAGGAAGCTCTTCTTTTAACCGAAATAACATTGTTATCAGGCCTAATTCAGGAGTTGTTTATACACGTCGAGGTCAGACTGATCTAGCGCTCATGATTTTAGGTAAAGTTGTTGTGGATGCCGATAAGTTTGTTGTATCGGCCACAGGTGCATCCTTTTTTGGCGGTATCTACCCAGTAGATCGTCAGTTATCGACGCTTAACCTAAATTCTATTCCGGGTTTTGTTATTAATAACGGAAATCTGGATGCTGCGGATAAGGTTAAATTTCATGATGGCTCTTCTTGGAGGTTATTGAATTTTAACGGAACGCAGTGGCGTGAAGGCTCATCTGGTTTTAATAGAAACACTTTGGTTATTCCTGCTGGCACTCCTATTGTGATTGAGCGTGGTTCTGGTGCTACGGGTAGTGCAGTGCTCGCTTCCATGCCTGTTCCTTACAGTTTATAACATTTAATAATATGAAAAAAATCCTTGGCGGTATCATTTTAATGATTGCAGGCTCACTGGCTTCGCATGCGCAGGTTATAAGTAATTTCGATAGTCTTGGCGGCGTTAACTATGGAGGTGTTTGGGTTCCTAATGTAACCTTTAATGCTGGCATTGCTTCGGTTGGCTCTCCTTCGTTGGCTGACGGAAACTTTGAATTTGCTGATATATCTGCTGGGGTTATATCTATAAATACGGGTCTGGTTTTGAATTATACTGCCCGAGTAGATGCTAATAATTTATCTAATTCGTTTTTGGTGCGTTTTGCGGATTCAGAAGGCAATTACTCGGTTGAGGCAATTATCCTGACTAATTCGTGGACTGTTGGTCAATTCGTGACAGGAACTGCTGCTCTTGTAAGTGCAGGTCCTGGTAATCTCTCAGACACGGCGTTTTTTACGATCACTGGAGATGGTGCCTCCACTGCATTCCGGATGAGCTTTGATAGTTTATCCATCTCCGCCGTTCCCGAGCCGTCGACCTATGCGGCTATCGCTGGTGTCGCGGCTCTTGGTTTTTGTGCCGTGCGCCGCCGTCGCAAGGCCTGAGGATTTCCTCGGTTCTTTTGGTTTTATTACCCGCCTCTTTGTTGAGGCGGGTTTTTTATGGGGTAATGCCCCACGTGTTTAGCCTGTTTAGTTAGGATTTCGGGGGTTGGCGTATACGGACTTATAAGTATGATTCCGGCCATGAAAACGATCCTTACCCCGGTTGATTTTTCGGCGGCGACTCATGGCGTGTTGGCGGCGGCCGTTGAACTGGCCCGAGCCACCGATGGACAAGTGGTTTTGCTTCATTCCGTTCAATATCCGGTGGTGACCACCGATTACGGACTGACGGCGGATGTCATGCGGGAAACCATTGAGATCAGCCAAAATGCGGCGACCAAGCAGATCGCCCATCTGGAGAAATTGGTTTCGGCCAAGGGCGTCCCAGTTTCTTCGCGAATGGCGAGCGGGTTTGCGGCGGGTAATATCTTGGATGAGGCTAAAAAATTGCGCGCGGCTTACATCGTCCTCGGTTCGCATGGGCATACGGCGTTTTACGATTTGCTGGTGGGTAGCACGACCAATGCGGTTTTGAAAAAAGCAACCTGCCCGGTCGTCGTGGTGCCGGTGGTGCGGGCAAAAAAGAAGAAGAGCGTGAAAAAGCGGTAAGGGGCACCTCTGATCGCACAGGGGATTTATCTCTCGTTAGCGAATTGGAGCCGTGGAGGCACCTTGTCGATTGCGGCGAATCAGACGGCGTCGTGCTGACTGATTGGGTTGGCGTCAAAATATAGGAACGGTTTTACGCCGCGATGACGCGCGCGGCGCGCACACGTCCGCGACTCAATCTCGCACGAACTATCTGGATCGTGGCGTAAAGCCGCTCCTGCGCACCGAACCAAGTCGCGGAGGTTGCGAGGTTGTCGTTGGCGCGGGAGTAGCTTTGCTGCGGGAAGCTTTCTTCTTTCATACCCCATGAAACCTTACCTGCGCGTGACACTCGTGTATGCCGTTTTCGGCATACTGTGGATTTTTTTATCGGACCAACTCGTCGCGTTGCTGGCGAATAATCTTCACGGATTCACCCTGCTGCAAACGATGAAGGGTTGGTTGTTCGTCGCTCTCTCGTCGCTGCTCGTCTTCGTGATTTCACGGGCGGCTTTCAAAGAGCACATCCGCACGGAGCGAGAGAAGCAGGCAGTCTTTCAAAAGACGGTCGAGGGATCGTATCACATCCTCCTCAATTATCTGAACCAGATGCAGCTCGTCACGATGGAGGCTGAGCAGTGCGAGAAGTTCTCGCCGGAAATTCTGCACATGGCGCGAGCGGCCTCGGGCGAGGCGGAGGCTGGACTGAAGAAACTCGGCGGCGTCCATACGATCACCGCCGATCATATCGACGCGGTGATCTACGAAAACATCCGCAAGCGCGATGGCGCCGCGTCGTGAGTTTCACAACGCGGCATCATCGGCCCCATTTGTCGTAACCACCCTCAGGCGTAGGTATCGACGAGGGAGTGGAAGCGGAGCTTTTTGGTGAGAGCGGCCTTGGTGACCGGCTGGGTGAACTCGATGACGACTTCCTTTTTCTCGCGCGGGTAGAGCTCGAAGTAGTTGTCGCTTGAGGTGTGCGTGAGGCCCGGCAGATCGAACGCGAAACGATGTTGGAAGACCGGCGAGGTGAAGCTGATCAAGGCCTTGGTGGGTGTGAGCAGCTTGATGGTGGCGGCGGTTTTCTTGGGGCGCGGGAGGTCGACGAAACGCGGCGGCGCCAAGAAGACGGTCTCTTCGCTCACAGTGGCGCCATCGATGTCGAGAGCCATGCGCACGTAGAGCTGTTCGCGACCGTGGGTGGCCATGGGCTTGGCCAGGTCGAGCGTCTTTTGGGAAATGCTCGCACCGTGGCGGAGGGAGACCTTCTTTTTTCCAGTGAGAACGATGTCGCCGTCGAGCGTGAAGAGATCCCAGCGCAGGAGACCCTTGGCGGGCGTGGGCGCGTCGTAAACGGTGTAGAGATGAACCTCACGCACGGTGGTGGTGCGGTAGTTGCCGACGATGACGCCCTCGTCACCAGGGACATGCGCGGACACGAGTGCGGGTGCGTTGAAGCGACGGGCGATGTGGTGGAGAGCCTTCCACTTGCCGGTGTATTCGATCGAGGACCACGAGGCGACGGGCCAGCAGTCGTTGAGCTGCCAGTAGATCGCGCCCATGCAGCGCGGCATCAGGCGGCGGTAATGCTCGACGCCGGTGCTCATGCAGTAGGCCTGATTGAGCTGCGAGAGATAGATCAGATCGTCCTGGGATTTCGGGAAGCGGTAGCGGCGTGAAACGTAATCGAGGATGACCTGGTTGCCGCCGCGGTTCTTCTGGTGGTTCTCCATGACGGCGTCGAAGACGTTGGCGCCGGCGGGTGCGAAGGTGGCCTGCGTCTCGGGTGAGGAGTAGCTCTGCATGCCGAATTCGGAGCAGAAGCGGAGCGACCACTTCTCGTATTCCTTGACGGGTTTGCGGGCGTGCCAGACGTCCCAGTAATGGGTATCACCGCGTTTTTCGCCCGTCTCGTGGCTGTTATCGTATTGCCAGTCGCCGCGCCACTGGGAGGTCGGCCAGTAAGGCGTGGCGTCATCGTGATCGGCGAGCGCGGCGGGAAGAACGCCGTGGAAAACGTCGTCGTAGGCTTTGCGAAACGCGGGGTTTTCACGGAGGGCCTTTTCGTTGAGCTGGAAGAGCTCGTTGTTGCCGCACCACAGCGCGAGACACGCGTGGTGGCGGATGCGTTTGACCTGATAATCGGCCTCGGCACGAACGCTGGCGAGGAACGCGGGATCGCCCGGGTAGAGCGTGCAGGCGAACATAAAGTCGTGCCACACGAGCAGACCGAGTTCATCACAGAGATCGTAGAAATCTTCGCTCTCGTAGATGCCGCCACCCCAGAGGCGCATGCAGTTCATGTTGGCGAGGACGGCGGCGCGCAGATCGCGGGTGTAGTCGGCACGCGTGAGATCGGCGACGAAGCTGTTCACCGGAATCCAGTTGGCGCCCTTGATGAAGACGGCGCGCCCGTTGATGAGAAACTGGAAGGATTCGCCCCACTGATCGGCGTGGCGGTCGAGGACGATTGTGCGCAAGCCGAGACGCTGGGTGATCGTGCCGAGCTCGTTGCCGGCGGAGTCGCGGGCGATGACGGTGAGGTCGTAGAGCGGTTGTGCGCCCTGGCCGGCGGGCCACCAGAGTTGCGGATCGGGAACTTCGAAGCCGAGTTCGTCGGCATAGGCGCCGGTGGTGTGGGCGACGGTCTGGCCGTTGAGCGAGAAGGCGACCGAATAGGTGACGGCTTCGTCGGCGCGGGCGAGTTCCGGTGAGAGGGTGAGGGAAACGCGGCTGCCGTTGTGCGTGTGGACTTGGGCGACACGCACGTGGGCGAGGCGGTTGACGCTGCGGGCTTCGAGACGGATGCCGCGCCAGATGCCGGCAGTGACGAAACGAGGACCCCAGTCCCAGCCGAACTGGCATTGTTGTTTACGGATGCGCACGCAGTTGCCGACGGGATCATTGAACTCCCACGGCGGCGTGAAGTCGGAGCGGGTCTCGCGGATGTATTTCATCGCACTGCTAAAGACGAAGCGCAGCTCGTTGATGCCGGCGTGCAGACGGGGCTTCACCGACCAGCGGTGCCCGATGAACATGTTGTCGGTAGCGGCGATTTTTTTGCCGTTGAGATAAACGGTCGCGACGGTGTCGAGGCCGTCGGCAACGAGTTCGATTTCGTCCTCGGCGAGAAGTTTTTCAGAAATGCTGAAAGTGGCGCGGTATTCCCAGTCACGCTCTTCGATCCATTGGAGGCCGAGCTCGTTCGTGCCGTAAAACGGATCGGCAATCTGTTTGGCGCGACGGAGGTCGGTGTGGACGCAGCCGGGAACGGTGGCGGGAAGCCAGGTCTTGGCGGTGGTGTCGCGGAACTGCCAGCGGGATTTGGCGAGGTTGAGGGTAGGCATGGGGATGGGAGGCGGAGGATGGAATACGGAGGACGGACTTAATGAGGGGACGGACGGAGTGTAGCGGAAGATCCGGTTGGCGGCGTTGCGTAAAACGACAAATTTTGTGTCGTTTTACAATTAATCAAAGGAATGCCCCGTTCCTGATCAGGGGAGGCTTGCGGGAGGGAAACGCGGTGTGTTGAAACGTGCAGTCTGCACCCTCCGGTTTGTGTTTGGTTTTCACCCCTTCGCATGAATTCCCGTCCTGATTCGCCCGTGCCCTTGTCACCTCATTGGAAAGGCATGTTTGTCGGCGTTGTTGTGCTCGTCGCCACGATCGTGGTGTCAGCCGTGCTGCATTTTCGTGCGATGCACGCGTTGCAGGCGGAGGTGCAGGACAAGCTCATGCGCACCGCCATGGCGATCGCGGCGCAGATCGACGGCGACGCCCATCGCACGTTCACCGAGACGGCGCAGGAGTCGACGCCGGCCTATGCGGCCGCGCTGAAGCCGCTGGCGGATGCGTTGTATTGGAAGCAGGACGGCCGGCCGCTACGCACGGATTACCGCTACATCTACACCTGCATCATGAAGGAGAACGGAGACATTTTCTTCGTGCTCGATCCGACGCCGCCGGGGCAGTTGCGTCCTGATGGCGTCGAGGAGAAGTCCCACATCATGCAGCCCTATCCGGGGGCGAGCAAAGAGCTGCTCCTGACGTTGCGCACGGGACAGCCGCAGGCGGATCGCGAACCGTATAGCGACCAGTGGGGCACGTTTGTGAGTGGTTATGCGCCGTTCTACGATTCGGCGGGGAAACAAGTGGGGGCGGTGGGTGTGGACTGGCAGGCGGAGACTTATGCGGCGCGACTTTCGGGTATCCGGCGCGCGTGGTATCTGCAGATGTTTTTATGCTTGGTGAGTGGCTTTCTTTCGGGCGTGGGCACGGGCATGGCGCTGGTGCGGCGCGAGCGGGCCGAGGCGGCGCGTCGTCACGCGATCGAGGAAGAGCGTCGTAATCGCGAGCGCTGGCAGATCATGGTGGAAACCTTGCCCAAGCCGGCGGTGCATCTTCAAGGCGATGTGTTTTGGATCAACGAGCCGCTGCTCAAATCACTCGGCTACCGTCGTGACGAACTCGCCTCGCTCGATGCCTGGTTTACGCGGTTGTTTGGTGAGCGCGCGACGGAAGCGCGGGCGAACTATGAGGCGGATCGCGAGGGCGGTTTTTTGCGTTCGCGCGAACTTAACCTGCGCACGGCCGGTGGAGAGATGCGTTGCTACGAAGTCGCCTCGCACGCCTACAAGCCGGGCGAAGTGTGGCTGTTGGAAGACATCACCGAGCGGAAGGCATTTCAGACCAGCCTGATCGCGGCACGTGAAGAAGCCGAGGCGGCGGTGCAGGCGAAGAGCGCGTTTCTCGCGACGGTCAGCCATGAAATTCGCACGCCTATGAACGGCGTGATCGGCATGACCAACCTGTTGCTGGAATCTCCCTTGGAATCGCATCAACGCGAGATGGCCGAGACGATCCGCAACTCCGGCGAAGCACTCGTGGTGGTGATCAACGACATCCTGGATTATTCGAAGATCGAAGCCGGCGGCATGGAGATCGAAAGCGAACCCTTCGACCTGCGGGCCTGCGTGGAGGACTGCCTCGATCTGTTCGCGGGGCTCGCGACGGAGAAGCGACTGCAGCTGTTGTATACGTTGCCCTGGGACGCGCCCGGAATCATTCACGGCGACCGTCTGCGGGTGCGGCAGGTGCTCTGCAATCTGATTGGCAACGCGATCAAGTTCACCGAGCGCGGAGAGATCGAAGTGCGCGTGGAGTTCGCGGAAGGCGCATCGAAAAAATCCGGCGAGCGCACGACGTTGCGGTTCTTGGTGCGTGATACCGGCATCGGCATCCGCCCGGATCGTATGAACCGTTTATTCCGCGATTTCAGCCAGGCGGATGTTTCCACGGCGCGCAAATACGGCGGCACGGGGCTGGGGCTGGCGATCTCACGCCGGCTGGTCGAGTTGATGGGCGGCGTGATCTCGGTCGAGAGCACACCGGGCGAAGGCGCGACGTTCTTTTTCACTCTGCCTGCGCTCATCGAGCCGTTGGAATATAGCGACGCGGATGTAGAAGCACCGGGGAGCTTGCGGGGCGCGCAGGCGCTCGTGGTCAGTGCAGGCGCCGGCATTGATGAGCAGATCATCGAACCCCTGCGTCGCGCGGGTGTGCAATGTGTGGTGGTTGCGACGATCGCCCAGGCTCGGGAGCGGTTAAAAACCGATGCGACGGCGGAGGCGGGATCGCGGTTGGGTGACTGGAATCTCGTGCTCATCGATGCCGCGCTGGAGTCGGGTGACGTTGCGCAGGCATTGTGCAGCGAAGTGAACGCGTTGGCGGTCGCGCAGGCGTTGAAGACGCAGGCGGTGGTCGTATCGACATTGTTGACGGTGGTGCGTGAACCGGCGCGTGAAACGGGCGTGGCGCGCTGGTCCGACCGGCCGTTGAGGGCACCCGCTTTGTGGCGGATGCTGGCGGAGTTGATCGACCCGAAGGCACCGGCGGAAGTCTCGGCGCCGGCGAGAACGGAGCCGCGGCCGGTCGCGTCGGCGGCTGCACTGGCGCAAGAAAAGCCGCTGCGCATTCTCGTGGCGGAGGATAATCAAGTGAACCGCCTGGTCGCGCGCCGGTTGTTCGAGCGATTCGGTTATGGGATCGATATGGTCGCGAATGGACATGAAGCGCTGCGCGCCGTGCAGGACCGGATCTATGATGTCATTTTTATCGATGTGCAGATGCCCGAGTTGAACGGGTATCAAGTCACGGCGCACATTCGCGAAAGCCTGCCGGCGGAGCGCGTGCCGTGGATTGTGGCGCTGACGGCCAACGCACGCGACGAAGACCGCGAGGAGTGTCTGCGCAGGGGCATGAACGATTATGTTTCGAAGCCGATCAACGTCGTGGATCTTGAGCGGGCCTTGCGGGCCGTGCGTAAAAAGTAATCAACGGCGGGCGGGCTCTGCGATTGACTGAAACGACACGATGCATGTCGTTTCAGTCATCATGGCAAAAGCTCCGTTTCGCGTGCAGGTGGTGGCGGAGGAGACGCAGGGGTATTTCCGCGACACGGTGCTCGGGGCGCGGCGTTACGGGTTTTCAACGGGGCGCATGGTGTTTGCCGATCGCTGGCTGGACCATGAACTGGCGGGTGATTTGAAGAAGCTGGTGAAGCGTGACGGCGTGCAGGGGATTGTGGCGGCGATCCACACAGAAGCCACGGAGCGGAGGTTTGCGTCGCTGGGTATTCCGGTCGTCAACGTATCGAATTCCATTCCGCGTCCGCGGTTGCCGATGGTGTCGCAGGATGATGTTGCGGTGGGTCGGCTGGCTGCGGAACACCTGCGCGCCTGCGGCTGCCGTGCGCTGGGCTTTTGGGGACAACCGGGCTCGGGTTACTCGGATGAGCGGTTGACGGGATTTCGTGCGGCGGCGAGGGAAGCGGGGCTGGTGTTGAGCATCGATGGATGTGCTGATCGCGCCCCGGAAACGTATGCGTGCATGAAGGCCTGGCTCGCCAAGCAGGCGCGGCCGCTGGGGTTGTTTGCGGTGCTCGATTCGTATGCGTTGTCGCTCATGCGCGCGGCGAAGGAGCTGGGCTGGCGCGTGCCGGAGGACGTGGCGGTGCTGGGTGCGGGCGATGAGGATTTCTTGGTGGAGTTTGAGAGCGTGCCGTTGTCGAGCGTGCGGCTGCCCGCGCGACAGATCGGGCACGAAGCGGCGGCGTTGCTCGATCGTATGATGACGCGCGCCACGCGGGCGGCGAAGGGCGTGCGTTTGCCGGGTGCGGAGATCGTTCCACGGAGGTCGACGGATGTGATTTATGCGGAGGACGAAGCGGTGGGAAGAGCCGTGAGATTCATCCGCGAGCAGGCGGAGAAAAATCCTTATGTGGGCGACGTGGCGAAGGCCGCGGGTGTGTCAGTCGTGGCGTTGCAGACGCGGTTCCGCGCGGCGCTGGGGCGCACGGTGCTCGAGGAAATCCAACGCGTGCGGGTGGGGCGGGCGCAGGCGTTGCTGGCCAATTCGGATCTCGCGATGTCGGTGGTGGCGGAGCGTTGCGGGTTTCCAAATTCGCAACGGTTTAGCGTGCTGTTCAGGCAGATCGCGGGAGTGTCGCCGGGAGTTTACCGGCGGCAGTTCAGCAAGCGGTGAATGCAACTGATGCGTCCGCCGGTTAAGACGAGGGCAGGCGAATGAGCAGGCGCCGGACGCCCTCGATCGGGAGTTCGTCCAACGGGCGAAGGTTGAGGGAGCTGCGGGTGGCCAGGATGGGGCGCACGGCGGGATGCGTGAGGATGGGACCGCTCACTCCGGCGCGCAACGTGTCGAGGTGCCAGCCGGCGAAGAGTTTGGTGGTGACCATCTCGGCGAGTTGCAGGAGCGCGGTGACGGATTCGGCGACGACCTGATGCGCGGCGTGGTCGCCTTCCTCGGCGAGGCGCAGGAGGCCGGGGGCGAGGCTGGAAATCTGGCGGTTGGGCTCGGGGTGTTTGTAGAAGTGACGCGTGATGGCGGCGGAGTGAACGAGGCCGGTGTGATCGCGCACCAGCGTCGAGAGACTGGTGGAGAGCTGCCAGCCTTGGAGCTCAAGGAGGGCTTTGCTGATGGTGCGGCGACCGAGATCGTAGCCGCTGCCGGGATCACCAAAGCGCCAGCCGGTGCCGCCCGCATAATGCAGGGAGCCGTCGGGGGCTTGGGCGGCGATGAACGAACCGGTGCCGCCGTGGAGAACGAGACCGGGACGGCCGCCGGTGGCGATTTCGAGCACGGGACGCGAATCGTCGAGTGCGGAGACTTCGCCGAAGAGGCCGCCGGCATTGAGTGCCTCGGCGGTCTCGCGCCAGAAGGCGGGCGCACCGGCCATGCAGAGCAACGTATGGGAGACGGGGTGATGCGCGGCGAGCGTGCCGAGCGCTTCCTCGAGGGTGATGCGCGCGTTCTCGGGGCCGTTGCTGTTGGGGTTGCAACCGGTGGTCACGCGACGCGCGACTATGTCACCGCGGTCGTCTATCAAGATGAGGTCGGTCTTGGTGCCTCCGCCATCAACGCCGATTTTCATGTGGGGTAAGAGAGGAAACGGAAGGGTTTAACACAGAGGTCGCGGAGGGCGCAGAGAGAACAGAAAGGGACTCTGTGATCTCTGAGTCCTCTGCGTTGAGAAAGCGTTATCCGATCAACTTGCTGAGGCGGGTGCGGTATTGTTTGGAGAGCTCGATGTTGGCCTCCATGCCGCCGGGAATGTTTTGGCTGGTGACGAGCGGCATCGGGTGGCCGTGGGTTTTTAACCAGTCGAGGACCTCGAGGGTGAGCAAGTTGAGCAAGGTGGCGCCGATGAGCGTGGACGTCGGGCCGGCGAAACGGCCAGGGGTGACCTCGGTGATGGCGTCGCCGGTGACGCCGAGGTTGTCCAAGGTGTAGTCGGCGATGGCGTGCAGGTTCTTGCCGCCGGGGTGGACGGTTTTTGCGGTCGTGCTCATCTCCAGCGACGTGAGGGCGATCACGGTGACACCTTTTTTCTTGGCGTAGAGGGCGACCTCGATGGGCGACGCGTTTTTGCCGGAGTTGGAGATGACGACGATGCTCTCACCGGCTTTGAAATGGTAGTGGTTGTCGTAGCGTTCGGCGAGGCGGGTGCCGTAGCCGACGACGTTCTCGGAAAAACCGTAGCCCGGGTCGATCAGGCCGGTGACGGGCATGAGGCCGCCGGCGCGACCAATGATCTCGCGACCGATCAATTCGGAGTGCCCGCTGCCGAACGTGTGGAGCACGCCGCCACCGGCGATGGACGCTCCGATTTGCGGCGCGACGGCACGAATGACCGGCATGTTTTGGTCACGCGCACGGTTGAGGGTGGCGGTGGCGGTGGCGAAGTAGGTGTCGGCGAGACTCACGGAAATCGTCGGTTATTAAATTTTAGGAGAGAATGACTAAGGCGGGTTTGTAACTTATTAAGTTACAAACTGGGTTGGCGGTCGAAGGCTTGGGGACGCGGGGCTTTAATAGAAGAAGGCGACGCTGATGGAGCCAAAGACGGAGCGGTCGTCCTGGCCGCGGAACTCGATGGTGCGGTAGGCCTGCGCGTAGGTGAATTGCCAGCGCGTGGTGCCGATACCGAGGCCGGCGTAGAGGTCGGCGACGAAGTTCTTTTTGTCCACTGAGGCGCTGTCGCGGAAGGAGTTTCCATCGAGCGTGATGTCGCGGGCGACGGCGCGTCCGTCGGAGGCGGCGAAGACGAAGATGTTGAACGGCGGACGGCGGAGGCTGTTAGAATCTCCCGAGGGACGGATGAGATTGCTGCCGAAATCGGCGGGCAGGGCATAGCCCGCGCGCACTTCAAAGCCGGCGTTGGCGTAGGTGAATACATTGCCGAGGCTCAGGCCGGCGTGGGGAATAAAGTCGGCGCCCCAGCCGCTGCGCGCATCGGCGGTGGACCAGCGGTATTTGCGTTCGTAGACGAGGTTCAGGCCGGGTTCGTCGTGGATCTGGTTGTCCCAGCCGTTGGCGGTTTCAACGCCGATGAGATTATGGAAATTATTCTGAAACTCCGGGCCGAGCGCGGAGGGACCGACCATGCCGCCGGTGACTTCAAATACATCGAGGCGGGCGCGGCCACCGACTTCGGCGGGCGGATGATAAACTTGAAATGCGACACCGAGGTAGAGCCACGCTGCGTAGGGACGGTCGTTTGGCTGGTAGGTGGCGATCTGGGTGTCTTCGGGCGTGTAGATGTTTTGACCGAAGGAGAGGCCGAGCTTGTAGGGCAGGTCGTCGGTGATGAGTCCGCCGAGAAGACGCGAAAGGCCGCGAATGGGTTTCGGCACGGAGTCGTCGGTGAAGCTGCGCAGATCCGTGGACAGCACGGAGAACTTGAGGCCGTTGGTGTAGTGCTCGTCGGTGCCGGCGAAGTATTTGTCGTTCTCGGTATAGAGCGTGAACGAACCGAATCGGAGCGGCTCGTGGGTGACGGGAACGGTGACCGTTTCGTCGGGAGCGGCGGCGCGGGCAACCAAGGCGGAGAGTGCGGCGAGCAGGACGAAGGCGGAGGTTTTCATGAGGTTAAGATTCCCAACGTCCGTAGATGCCGCAGGGGAGGACCTTGCCATCGGCTTTGATGGGCAGGCCGACCTCGCCGCCGGTGATGGTGCCGCCGCGTCCGCTCATAAGTTCGGTGAGAAGATTCACGACGACCGTGGGCGAGAGGCGGGCAGTGTAGGCATTGATGAGGAAGAACAGCGGTTTCTCGGTGAGGAGTTCGCGGCACTCGGTGAGGAGCGGCCAGAGGTGTTCTTCGAGTTTCCACATCTCGCCGGTGGCGCCGCGGCCGTAAGTGGGCGGGTCCATGATGATGGCGTCGTATTTTTTGCCGCGCTTGAGTTCGCGGCGGACGAACTTGAGACAGTCGTCGGTGATGAAACGGATGGGCGCATCCTTGAGGCCGGAGAGAGCGGCGTTTTCCTTGCACCACTTGACCATGCCCTCGGCGGCGTCGATGTGGGTGACGCTGGCGCCGGCCTTGGCGGCGGCGCAGGTGGCGGCACCGGTGTAGCCGAAGAGATTGAGAACGTTGATCTCACGACCTTTGGCGCGCGCGGCTTTGATGAGCGCGGACGACCACTCCCAGTTGACTGCTTGCTCGGGGAAAAGGCCGGTGTGTTTAAAAGACGTGGGATGGATGCGGAACGTGAGGCCGAGCGACTGGTATTGGATCTGCCAGGAATCGGGGAGGGGCTTGCGGTTTTCCCAGCGGCCGCCGCCTTTTTCGCTGCGGTGATAAAAGCCATCCCAGGCTTTCCACTCGGGGCCGCTGCGCTTGGGCCAGATGATTTGCGGATCGGGGCGCACGAGGACGACCTCGCCCCAGCGCTCTTGCTTCATGCCGTCGCCGCAGTCGAGCAGCTGATAATCCTGCCAACGATCGGCAAGAATGAGGGAGGGGCGTTGCGTGGAATCGGCGGGCATTCTGGGTCGAAGCAACGCGGACGCCGGTGGGGTGTCGAGTGCCTTTCCCGGCTGGTAAATAATCACCGCCGCCGCCCGTGGATGAAGGTTTGACGGATCGGGTATGCGTTGGCGTAAAATAAACTTTCCTATGCAGACTCGTAACCTCCTCCCTCTCGCCCTCGCTGTGCTGTCAGCGTTCCTTTCAAACCCAGCCCGTGCGGATGTCGTCGAGACGAAGAGTGGTTCCCGTTTGATCGGTAAGGTCACCCAGATTGACGGCACTTCGATCACGTTGAGCACCGACTATGCAGGCAGCCTGACGATCAAGCAGTCGGAGGTCACCCACGTGCAGACCGACACGCCGCTTTTCGTGCGTCTCTCCGGCGGCACCGTGATGGCGGGCACGGTCACGCCGACTCCTGACGGCAAGATCCAGATCAACGGTTCCGACGGCGTTATCATCACTTCGGTGGACAAGGTCGCCGCGACGTGGGCCCCCGGTTCGGTGGATCCCGCGCTGGCCGCCTTGGAACCCAAGTGGAGCTATGAGGCCACCGCCGACATCACTGGCAAGACGGGCAACAGCGAGCAGTTCGGCACCGCCATCAGCGGTCGCGCCAAACGGGTGACTCCGACCGAAGTGCTTCAGTTTTATACGGCCTACAACTATCAGAAGTCCGATGGAGAGACCTCCGACGACCGTTTCAAGGCCGGCATCGACTACGCCAACAACTTCTCGGGCCGCAAATCGTGGTATGTGCGCGACGAGGCCGGCTTCGATCGCGTGAAGGACATCGAACTCTACAACATTGCCGCGACCGGTCTCGGCTACGACTTCATCAAGAAGCCCAAGCAAATCCTCACGGCCCGTATCGGTTTGGCGTTCCGCTATGAAGGTTACGAAAACCCCGCCACCGAGGACGTGAAAAGCTTCGGTTTGGACTCGGGTCTGCACCATGAATACACCTTCAAGGATTCGAAGCTCGTGAACGACATCACCTTCGTTCCGGCCTTTGATGATTTCACCAACTACCGCGCGACCCACGAGTCGTATTTCGAAATCCCGCTGATGAGCCCCGTTTGGAAACTCCGCCTGGGCGTGAGCAACGACTACACCAGCCGGCCCGGCTCCGGTGTGGAGAAGATGGACACGACCTACTTCACGCGCTTCGTGCTCAACTGGAAATAAGCCGCCTGTCCGGCGTTGTTCGTCGCCAACCCCGCGCCCGCCAAGGCGCGGGGTTTTTTGTGTCCGAAAGAAAGGGGTTTTCTTCTGCACCGCTCTCGGGTGCAGTGGGCGACCATGCCGTCCAAACCCATTCCTGGTTCCACCGGAGAAGTGCTGACCACGCTACCGTCGCCTTATGTGCCGCATCCGGCGACTGGTTTGCTTTATCTGCCGCGCTTCCTGGCCAAGTGCGCCTATGTGAAAGCCCACGGTGCGCTCCCCGCCAGCTATGCGAAGAACTACAAGCGCGGGCTGGACCGCTTCCTTTGCATGCACCTCGGCATCGACCCCGCGGCGGTGGAGAAAATCGTTTTCGAATCCTCGACGACCGAGGAAATTGAGGCCGGCTTAAAGGCCATCCTTCCCGCCGATGTGCGAGCGGTGAAGTGGAACCGCGAACTGGCCCAGAAGGGCATGACGGTCGCCGGACGTGAGTTTTTAAAGGAAGCGCTGACCAACATGGGCTGCGCCGACCGCGCGGAGCAGATCATCAGTGTGCCGGACCTGATCGACTTCGACGAAGGTCGCATCGAGTGAAGCCGGACCCCTTCTACCCATTGCTTCGCACCTTAAAACGCCTACATTTCCCTCATCATGGTCAAAGGACAGAAAGTCGTCTGCACGAATGACAGCTTCACGGCGGTCATCCGCGCCATCTACAAACAACTCCCCGCGAAGGGTAACACCTACACGATTCGCGAGGTGTTTCTCGGTCGTGAAAAAGTCGTCAAGGGTGGCGACAGCGCGACCGTCGGCCTGCTGCTCAACGAACTGGTGAACCCGCCGGATCCGTTCCACGCCGGCCAGCAGGAGCTGGGGTTTTCGTCGGAGCGGTTTGCCCCGCTTGAGGAAGTGCCGGCCGAGCAAGCCGAGGAAGAACTCGAGGGCGTCGGCGTGGGCGGAGACGAAAAGGGTGGCGGCTATTGGATGAACTGACAGCGGGCGGGGAGGCGGACGGTCGGTTCGTCCTCCCTTGGAAAACGGACAATAAAAAGGCCGCCCGTTTTACCGGGCGGCCTTAGCCATAAAAAAAAGCAACGAGCGGGGCTCGTTACTTCTTCTTGGCGACGGCCTTCTTCACAGCCTTCTTAGGGGCGGCTTTTTTGACGGCTTTCTTAGCGACAACTTTCTTAACGACTTTTTTGGCTTTGGCCATGGGATGTGGATGTTTTTGGTTCTGGTATTTACGCTCGAAGAGAATCCCCGAGCGCTTGGCGCACTATGCGCCGCGCAGCGACAGCATCAGTGAGCGTATAAGAATTGCAAGTGTCCAGTGAGCGCAAACGCAGGATTTTGCGGATCATCGGCGGACGTGCGGAAGGCGTAATTGAAAAATGGATACGTCTCGATTTTCTCCTCTGAAAAACACATAAAACGACTTCGCGGCTTGGCGTTGGACACGGCGCGGCGGCTTTGCCAGGATCGGGTTTGAGAAAAATATTTTCAAATATGAGCACCGATTCACCCCGTCCTGCACGCATTGAGATCTGTCGTTTCCCGGCCGGCAAACGCATCGCCGTCACCACCAGTTTTGATGACGGCCATACGTTCGACCGCCGCATCGTCGAGGCCTTCAACGCATGGGGAATCAAGGGCACGTTCAACCTCAACTCGAGCAAGCTGCAGCGGACTGGCAAGGCGGCGGTGGATGCTCCTGGAGCGACGCGCACCAACCTCGATGCCTCCGAGATCGCGGAGCTTTATCGCGGGCATGAAGTCGCCATCCACACGGTGACGCATCCGTGGCTCGACCGGCTTGATGCTTCGCAGATTGCGACGGAGGTGTTGGATGACCGGAAGGCACTCGAGGACATCGTCGGTTATCCGGTGCGCGGTATGGCTTATCCGTTCGGCGCGTATGATGCGCGGGTGATCGAGACGCTGCGAGGACTGGGGGTTGTTTACAGCCGCACGTGCGAAAATGCGGCGAATTGTTTCCCGCCGTCGGAGCCGCTGGCGTGGGCGAGCACGGCGCATCAATATGCGTCAAATCCTACGGTGCCTGAACGATTTGCAGCGCTGCATGGCAATGCGCGTTACTCGGGAGTGTTCTACATCTGGGGCCATGCGTTCGAGTTCTTCGACAAGAACGACTGGGAGGGCATCGAGCGCATCTACAAGCCGCTCTCCGGCCATGCCGACGTGTGGTATTGCACCAACATCGAGCTGTTCGATTACGAGGAGGCGAGGAAGCGCGTGCAGATCGCGGCCAACCGTGCGACGGCGTTTAATCCGAGTGCGCTGACCGTGACGTTGAACGTGGACGGCAAGCTCGTCGACGTGCCGCCCGGGCAGTTGGTGAAGCTGGGGTGAGTCGCCGGCCTAACGATACTCGATCCACTCGGTGGACGTGTATTGTTCGGTGAGGCCGTCGTGTTCGCCCTCGGCAAACTCGGGCCAGGGCGTGGGCACGGCTTCGGCGCCGAGCGTGGTGGCCAGGCGGGCGGTGAAGGCTTCCTCGAAGGCGTCCCAGTCCATCGTCGGAGCGAGCACGGTCTTGGCGATGCTACCTTGGAAAAGCAGGCCGTGCTTGGTGCGTTTCTGCGCGGCGCCCGCGACCTTGGCGCCGGTGTCGGCGTGGATGACGTCATAGAGTTCGGGGCGCGTGAAGCAGACGGTCGGACCGGGTTCGCAGGCAGCGCCTTCTGCAGCGGGCTCGCAGCGTTCCTTGAGGATGACGGGCTGGCCTTGGTCGCGTAGGGCGGCGGTGAGGTCGGCGTGGATCTGGCGGTAACTCTCCGTGGCCCGCGCGTCGTAGAGCGCGTGGCCGCGCGGGATCACGAGGGCAAAGGTCCAGTCGTCGCGGTGGTCGACCACGCCGCCGCCGGTGGGGCGGCGGGTGAGGTCGAGGTGTTCATCGGGCGCGAGGGTGGCGAGTTGTGCGCGGACGTAGGCGATTTTCTGGCTGTAGCCGAAGGTAAAGGCGGGGCCGCGCCAGTCGTAGTGACGGAAGCGGGCGTGCGTGCTTTCGGGGTAGCGCTGCAGCAGAAGGAAATCCGCCGCCATGTTTTCGGCGGCTCCCGCGGTGCGCGTGGGCAGCAGATCTAAAATCATGCGCTGAAATACCACGCGCGATAGGCGGGTGGGATGATGAACTGGTCGAGTTGGGCGGCGAAGGTTTCGATGGGCGTTTTGACCACGCCGGCAAGAGGTTTCAGGTCGAGGGCGAGGCTGGCCTGGCGCTTCGAGGCGGCGCGTGGATCGCCGTCGCGGGTGATGGTTTCGAGCGGGGCGGCGGTGTCGCTCAGCTTGAAATGCGCGCGGATGCGGCGGGCGAGTTCGTAACGCGATAGGGTGTCGGCGCCGGCCCAGTGAAACACGCCGCGGGCGTCGTTGCGCTCGAGCAGCTCGACCATGAGATCGGAGAGGTTTGAGGCGGTGCAGGGTTGGCGGAATTCGTCGGTATAGACCTTGGGGGTCTTGCCGGCCGACCAGTCGGCAAAGAGGCGTTCGTGGAGGCTGCGTTTTCCGGTGAGGCTGTTACCGGTGAGCAGCGGGGCGCGGAGCGTGATGGCGAAATCGGGCGCGGCGGTGTGGACGAGGCGTTCGCTTTCGACCTTCTGGCGGGCGTAGAGGTTGATCGGTTTGACGGGGCTTTTGACCGTGTAGGGCGCGGGGCTCGTGCCGTCGAAAACCTGTTCGGAGGAGAGGTGGACCAGACGTGCGCTGAGGTGATTGGCGAGACGTGCCAGCGTGGCGGGCAAGGCAACGTTGAGGGCTTGGGCGCGGGCCGGATCGGCATCGCACTGGGCGGGCTCGGAGATCGCGGCGCAGTTGACGATGGCGTCGGGAAACAGTTCGAGGACGGTCGCGGTGAGCGCGGCTTCGTCGGTGAGATCGGCGGTGCGTTGGGCGGCGAGACCGGGGACGGAGCCGGGGTGGTTGCCGACGAGGCCGGTGACTTGATGGCCGCGGCGGGTGGCGGCTTGGGCGAAGGCGCTGCCGACAAGACCGGAAGCACCGGTGAGGAGGATTTTCATGGCGGGGCGGGGTTCAGGCTTTGCTGCGCGGGCGGGCGGTTTTGCCGTCGAGCAAGGCGCGCACGGTGTGCAGGAGCGTGCTGAGGGCGTAGGGCTTGACCAAGGTGGCCTGAGCCTCGCGGGGGAGCCAGGCGAGGGGGGCGATCGGGGTGCTGTCGGTGGCGAGTATGCGCAGGTCCGGGTGGGTGGAGTGCAGGGCCTTGGCGAGCTTGAGGGAGTCGGCCGGTTGCAGGTTGCCGATGAGAAGATGGATGGGCTTTTTGTGGCGGCGGGCGAGCAGCTGGGCTTTCGCGGGCGAGCCGCTGGCGAGGACGGTGTAGCCGTCGGTCGTGAGAATACCGGCGACCATTTTGCCGACGACCGGATCGGCCTCGGTGATGAGAATGGTTTCGCGGCCGCGGGTAGAAGGAAGGGGGCCGGGTGAGGTGGGCTGCGGGTCGGCGGGCTCGTTTACCTCGGGGAGCAGAATCTCGAAGGTCGAGCCAAAGCCGGCGGCACTGCGCACGCTGATGTAACCGCCGCTTTGCTGGACCACGCCGTAAACCAACGCGAGGCCGAGGCCTGTGCCCTGCCCGTGCTCCTTGGTGGTGAAGAACGGCTCGAAAAGATGGGCCTGCGTTTGTTCGTCCATGCCGCGGCCGTTATCCTGAACGCAGAGTTGCAGGTAGCGGCCGGGGGGCGTGTCGCCGGCGCGGGCGTGAAAACGGGAGTCGATGAGGCGATTGGCGGTCGTGATGGTGACGCCGCCGCCTGGGGAGAGGGCGTCGCGCGCGTTGAGGGTGAGGTTGAGAAGGACCTGTTGGAGCTGCGACGGATCGACGAGCACGTGGTCGGTCGTGGCGTCGAGGGCGAGGGCGATGGATTTGCCGGGGCCGAGGAGCTTGGCAAAGATACCGGCGTTGTCGCGGACGAGCTGGTTGAGGCTGACGACCTTCGGGTCCATCGTCTGGCGGCGGCTGAAGGCGAGCAACTGGCGCACGAGGCCGGCGGCTTGCAGACCGGCGCGGTGGATCTCGCCGACCTCGCGCGTGGCTTCCTTGCGGACGGACGGCTTGCTGCCGAGGATCTCACAGTAGCCGTTGATGACGGAAAGGAGGTTGTTGAAATCGTGGGCGACGCCACCGGCGAGACGGTTGACCGCTTCGAGGCGCTGCGAGTGGATGAGAGCTTCTTGCAGGCTGCGCTTGGCAGTCATGTCGCGGTAGGTGATCGCGACATGGGTGATGGCCCCGCGGGCCCCCGCGACGAGACTGAACGTCCAGGTGGTGTAGAGCCGGGTGCCGTCACGGCGCGTGAGATAGCCCTCGCCGGTGAACGTGCGGCCCTGGCTGGCCTTGCTGCGCCAGCGACGCAGATCGGTGAGATGGCGGGTGTCGGTGTGCAGGAAACCGTGCGGATGCTGGCGCAGTTCGGCGGCGGACCAGCCGGTCATCGTGCAGATGCTCGTATTGACAAATGCGATACGAAAACCGCCGCGTTGCCAGCGGCCGTCGGCGATGATCACGCCCTCGCCGAGGGTATCCAGGGCGGCGGCGCGCAAACGTTCCGAAGGGCGTGCGGGTGAGCGCAGGCGGGTGGTTTTTTTGGGGCTAGGCACGGCGGCTTCAGGGAGCGAGACGCTCGACGATCCAGGTGCCGTCGGTTTCACGGCGGTAGCGCAGGCGGTCGTGCAGGCGGCTGCGACGGCCCTGCCAGAATTCCACGGTTTCCGGAGCGAGGCGGTAACCACCCCAGGCGGGCGGCAGCGGGATCTCGGCGCCGGCGTGTTTTTTTTCGAGGGCCTTCATCGCGTCTTCGAGGACAGAGCGGCCGGTGATGATGGAGCTTTGCTGCGAGACCCAGGCGCCGAGCTGGCTGGCGCGCGGGCGGCTGTGGAAATACGCGTCGCTTTCCTCGCGGGTGATTTTGGCCAGCGTGCCCTCGATGATGATCTGGCGCTCGAGCGCGATCCAGGGGAAGAGCAGCGAGGCGCGGGGATTCTCGGCGAGTTCGCGGCCTTTGCGGCTCTCGTAGTTACTGTAGAAAACGAAGCCGCGGCCATCGACGCCCTTGAGGAGAACGGTGCGGGCGGAGGGGCGTCCGTCTTTCGTCGCGGTGGCGAGCGTCATGGCGTTGGGCTCGACGAGCTTGGCGGCCTCGGCTTCCTGAAACCACTTGTCGAACTGGCGGAACGGATCGCGCGCGAGGTCCTTCTCCAGAAGGCCCGAGAGGCTGTAATCTTTGCGAAGGTCGGCGAGGGACATGAGTGCGATTAACGATGCAACGCGGCGGCGGACTGTCAAAAATCATCGCGTGAGTGCGCGAATATCGGAGGCCCACGCGGGGAATTGCGCGATCAACGTGTCGCGGTCGCCCAGCTTGAATTCCTGCTCGTCCCAGCCGGGCGACATGGTGCAACCGAGCAGCGCCCAGCCGTGCGTTTGCGGGCCGGGGGCGAGGCGGGCGCCTTGCCAGTAATGAGGCGGGACGATGAGTTGTGGGTGTTGGCCGGCGGTGGGGTCGCTGCCGAGGATGTGTTTCTCGTTAAGGTCGAAGTAATCGTCGAGCATCACGTGTTCGACGGGATCGCCGGCGTAAAAATGCCAGATCTCGTCAGTCTCCAGAAGATGCAGTGCCGAGAATCCGTCCGGCGTGATCAGGAAATAAATCGCGGTGCCCGCCGCGCGTCCGTTGGCCAGTATGGGCGTGCTAACATACGTCTGGCGGAAAAATCCCCCTTCGTTGGGCAGCGGCTCAAGCTTCAGGGTGGCAATGATCTCGGCAGCGGTGGGCATGCGTGG
Organism: Rariglobus hedericola; assembly: GCF_007559335.1. Classification (NCBI taxonomy): domain Bacteria; kingdom Pseudomonadati; phylum Verrucomicrobiota; class Opitutia; order Opitutales; family Opitutaceae; genus Rariglobus; species Rariglobus hedericola. Next base: position 183,527 of record NZ_VMBG01000003.1, on the reverse strand, counting down.
ATGTTTATCGCCTCGCGCGGCGTGGCAACACGTCTAGTTTTCGGGGCGATGTCGCCCTTTGATTATATTGATGCCCACTCCGACGACCTGATTGAGCTGTTACAGCGATCGGTGCGCATTCCCACGGTGAACCCTCCCGGTGATCACTATGACGAGATCACGAATCTGCTGGCCGCCGAGCTGACCTCCGCGGGGCTCAAAACCCGCCGGTTTCCCGTGCCGCGTGCGTTGCTGAAGCAAACCCTACCCGCCGATCAGCACGGTTATCCGCGTTACAACGTCCTCGGTAAACTCGCCGTGCGCGGCGCGAAAAAGACGGTTCATTTTAATGCCCATTACGACGTGGTTCCCGTGTCGGGCGACTGGAAGCATGGCAGTCCTTTCAGCGGCGCGGTGGACGCCGGCTGGATTTACGGACGCGGCACGGCCGACATGAAGGGCTCGCACGCGGCGCTGTTACTCGCACTCCGCGCGCTCAAGGCCACCGGCACCGCGCCGAAGATGAACGTCGAGGTGTCGTTCACGGCCGACGAGGAAACTGATTCCGAACTCGGCGCCGGCTGGCTCGTGAAACACGCGCCGATCCGTCCCGACTACGCGATCGTCATGGAAGGCGGCGAGGGCAACGGCATCTGCTGCGGCCATAACGGCGTGGTCTGGCTCAACGTCACCGTGCACGGCAAGGCCGCCCACGGCAGCCGTCCCGACCAAGGCATCAACGCCCTCGAAAAAATGTCCGCGCTCGTGCGCTCGCTCGACGCTTACAAGCGCGTCCTCACCAAGCGCACATTCACCTCGCCCGACGGCGTCGTGAAGACACCCACCATCAACGTCGGCGGCATGTTCGCCTCCGGTCCCGGCGGCAAAATCAACACCGTGCCCGCGCTCGCGAGTTTCTCCATCGACCGCCGCGTGCTGCCGGTCGAAAGCGTCGCGGCAGTCGAACGAGAGCTGCGGGCGTTTTTGCGCGACGCGGCCAAGGCGATCCCGCAGTGCCGTATCACGGTGGAGAAGGTTTCGCACAACCACCCGTCGTTCACGTCGCCCGACGATCCGTTTTTCACCGCGATGGCGGAGTGCGTCACGCAGGTGCGTAAACAGAAGGGCGTCTTCCGCACGTCGTATGGTTTTAACGATATGCACTTCTTCTCGCACCACCTGAAGATTCCCACGCTCGGCTACGGCCCGGGCGGGGACAACTGCCACGCCGTCGATGAGCGCGCGTCCGTGCGTGAACTGGTCGCGAGTGCGAAAATCTACGCGCGGTTGCTCACGACGTTTGCGGGTTGAACGACGAGGAAGGCGCGGGCCTTTTCTCAGCCGATCATCTGCATGCCGTCCGCCGAGCGCGCGGCCGTCTTGGTTTTATCCACGACGGCGGGGAGCGTGAGCGTAAACGTCGTGCCCATGTCGGGCACCGAGTCCACGGTGATGTTGCCGCCGTGTTTTTTCACCACGGCGTAAACTGTCGCGAGGCCGAGGCCGGTGCCTTTGTGCTTCGTCGTAAAAAACGGCTCCCAGATGCGCGGCAGGACATCGGCCGGAATGCCGCCGCCGGTGTCGGTGATCGTCACGATCACGACCGGTCCGTCGAACGGTGAACCCGAGGCCGCTCCGTTCCAGCCGTCGGCGTTTTGGGCGGCTACGCGTAGACGGCCGCCGTTCACCATGGCCTGCACGGCGTTGACGCAGAGGTTGGAGATGACCTGGTCGATCTGCACGGGGTCGGCCTGCACGGCGGCGAGGTCCGGCGCGATTTTGAGAGAGAGCTCCACCATCGAATGACGCACCGCGCCGCGCGCGGCGACGTCGATGAGCGGGCCGAGCAGGAGTTGTTGTTTTTGCGGATCCGAACCGCGGGCGAAGGCCAGCAGGTTTTTGGACAACTCCTGCGCGCGCCAGGCGGCCGATTCGATTTCGCCGGTGCGTTTGACTGCGCCGGGCGGAAGGGTCGCGCTCATCGACTGGAGGATCCCGGTGTTGCCGATGATGATCGTGAGCAGATTGCCGAAGTCGTGGGCCACGCCGCCGGCGAGCATGCCGAGGGATTCGAGGCGTTGGGCGCGGGCCGAACGTTCGCTTTCCTCGGCGAGCACGCGCTCGGCCGCACGCCGCTCTGTGATGTCGGTGAACACGCCGAAGATGCCGATGGCCGCGCCGGCCTCATCTCGGATGATATCCGCACGCACAAATGCGGGAATCACGCGGCCGTCGCGGGTCTTCACATCGGTTTCGCCGTGCCAGGAAACACCGGCGCGAATACTCGCGTGGATCTTCATCGCGACGGATTTGTCCACGAAGAGCGCGGCCGGTTCGTCGATGGAATTGAGCTCATGCACCGTGTGGCCGAACATCGCGATGTGGGCGCGGTTATGGTAAAGAGAATTGGACTCCATGTCGCCGATGCCGATCGCATCAGAGGCGCTTTCCACCGCCTGGCTGATGCGGGTGAGCGTGAGGCTGGTGCGCTCCAAGTGATCGCTGGTGCTGGCGTGCGCCCGCTCGGTCAGGCGCTTTTCGCGATGGATGCGCAGAAGCAGTCCGGCGAAAATCGCGCAGAGCAACCAAGGCAAAAGCTGGAGGATGTAGCCCACGCGATTTTTTTTATATACTGGACGCTTTGCTTTCGTGCGCAAGCGGCGGGGCGGCAAAAAGGTTGCGGATGACTGAATCGGCTTTGTGCTTGGATGACGGCTTTGTGCTGGCAGTTGGCCCTTGTTTCCCAAAAACGCGCAACCCACCCTTTACGCTTCCATTTACCATGAAAATCGACGCCACGCTGACCCCCGCCAAGCTCCAGAAGAAAGTTGACCGCGTATTCGAACTCGCCGGTCAGAAGATCGATTCGATCAACAAGTCCTGGGATCCGTCCAAGGGCACGCCCGTCTTCACCGTGAAGGGCAAATACACCTCGCGCGGCTGGACCGAGTGGACGCAGGGCTTCCAGTTCGGCATGGCGTTCCTCCAATACGACGCGACCGGCGACGAACGTTTCCTGAAGCTCGGGCGCGAGAAGACCGTGCAGCTCATGGCTTCGCACGTCTCGCACACCGGCGTGCATGATCACGGCTTCAACAACGTCTCCACCTACGGCAATCTCCGCCGCCTTATGTTCGAGGGCAAAATCCCCTTCAACCAGGACGAGCTCAACTTCACCGAGCTCGCGCTCAAGGTCTCCGGCGCCGTGCAGGCCGCCCGTCACGCGACGACCAACAACGTCACCCCGTGGTCGCCCGTCAAAGGCATGCCCGGCGTGAAACCTTCAGGCTACGTTTACTCCTTCAATGGTCCGCAGTCGCTTTTCGCCGACACGATCCGCTCGATGCGTTCACTGGTCGTCGCGCACCAGCTCGGCCACTCGCTGATGGGCGAGGGCGACAAGTCCATCAACCTCCTCCACCGCGCCATCGAGCACGCTGCGACCACCGCGCGCTACAACGTGTTCTTCGGCGAAGGTCGCGACAGCTACGATGTGCGCGGACGCGTTGCGCACGAGTCGGTCTTCAACCGCAACGACGGCCAGTTCCGCTGCCCGTCCTCGCAACAAGGTTACTCGCCGTTCACCACGTGGACGCGCGGTGCCGCCTGGATCATCGCCGGTTTTGCCGAGCAGCTTGAGTTCCTCGACACGGTCAAAGGTGCCGAGCTCGATGCCGTCGGCGGACGCCGCGCGGTCACCAGCCTCTTCCTCGAAACCGCCATGGCGACGAGCGACTACTACATCGACGGCTACTCCGCGAAGGATGGCATTCCGTATTGGGACAGCGCCGCGCTCAACTGGGCCGCACTCGGTGATGTTTCGAAAAAGAACGCCGATCCGTTCAACGCCTTCGAGCCGGTGGACAGCTCCGCCGCCGCCATCGCCGCGCAAGGTTTCCTGCGTCTCGGTAGCTGGCTTTCCGCCAAGGGCGAAAAGGCCGCTGGCAAACACTACACGCAGGCCGGCCTCACCGTCGCCAGTTCGCTGTTCTCCGACACTTACCTGTCCGCCGATCCAAAACACCAAGGCCTCATTCTTCACAGCGTTTATCACCGTCCGAACGGTTGGGACCACATCCCGAAGGGCCAGAAGGTTCCTTGCGGCGAGTCGTCCATGTGGGGTGATTACCACGCGATGGAACTCGCGCTCCTCATCAAGCGCATGGGCGAAGGCGATTACCTCACGTTCTTCTGATCCGTCTGGATTTTCACGCGACGGCTCACTCACGGCGGCTCCTTTGGGGGCCGCCTTTTTTGTGGAAACACCACGTGTCGCGTTGCGTCCGGCCAGAGTAAACAGCCACCGGATACCGGTTGCTAATAAACGGCGAAAACTGCTTTCGCTGCGGCCAAACGCGCCCGCCTGAGGAATCGACATTGCCAGTCGCTCATCGCTGCGCCTGCATGAATGGCAATCCGAACGAACCTATCGCCATGAGCCATATTCTCCTCGTTGACGATCATGTCGAGCTGCTGGCGGTTCAGCAGGAATTATTGGAAAATGCAGGTCACACCGTCGTGACCGCGGTCAATGGTTTTAAGGCGCTCGCGGCAGTGGCCGTCGAGTCGTTCGACCTGGTCATCACGGATATCATCATGCCCCGCAAGGAAGGCATCGAGACGATCATGGAGTTAAAAAAACTTCAGCCGCATCTTAAGATCATCGCGATGTCCGGCGGCGGCCGGATGGATGCGCGAGATCATCTCGAAATGGCCGGCAAGCTCGGCGCGGATTACACGCTGAGGAAGCCGTTCAACGAGCAACAGTTGAGCCAGGCGATCAACATAGTCCTCGCGTCTCCGGGCGCGCCTCCCGCTTCGTCGTAACGCTGCGCAGCGGGGTTAGAGCGGGGCATCCTGCAACACCTGTCGCAGCACCTTCAGCAGCGTGCCGGCCGTGTAGGGTTTGGGCAGGAAGTGCCGCACTCCGGAGCCGGCGGCCTTGGCCACGTCGCCGTTGGCGGTGATGCCGCTCGCCGCGATGATGTGGATGTGGGGATTGATCCGGGTGAGCGCCTGGATCGTCGCCGCGCCGTCCATCACCGGCATCATCATATCAGTGAGCACGACCGCGATGCGTTCGCGTTGCACGGAATAAAGCGCGACGGCCTCGGCTCCGTCGGCCGCCGAAATGACACGATAGCCGAAGGTCTCCAGAGTCTGCTGCGTGATGTCACGGATCGACGCTTCGTCGTCCACGACGAGCACCAGTTCACCGTGGCCGCGCGGCAGGTCGTTGGCTTCGGCGGTGAGGGCTGGGCTGTCGGCCGAGGGCTTCGCGGGAATATAAACGCGGAAGCGCGTGCCTTTGCCCGGTTCGCTGTAAACGCGAATGAAGCCTTCGTGGCCCTTGATGATCGCGATCGAGGTCGAGAGCCCGAGTCCGGTGCCTTTGCCGACTTCCTTCGTGGTGAAAAACGGATCGAAAATCTTGTCGATGATGTCCTGCGGAATACCGGTGCCGGTATCCTCGACTTCGATGGCGACGTGCGGCCCGGCCTTGGCCTCGATGTTCATGGCGGCATAATGCGCATCGAGGTGGATGTTCTCCGCCAGGATCGTGAGCCGGCCGCCGTCGGGCATGGCGTCGCGCGCGTTGACACAGAGATTGAGGAGCACCTGGTGGAGTTGCGTCGGGTCACCCATGAGCGGCCAAAGGGCGGAATCGACCGTCGCGCTGATCTGGATGTTTTTGGGAAACGTATCCTGGGAAATTTTCTCGATGTCGTGGATGACGTGTTTCAGTTGAACATCCACGCGGCGCCCTTCCATGCCGCGGGCGAAGGAGAGCACCTGGCCCACCATGTCGGCGCCGCGGCGGGCGCTGGTCTCGACGGTTTTCAGGAGCGAAAGCTTGAGCGCGTCGCGTTCGTTTAATTTGAGCAGGTCGATCGCCATGATCACTGGCGCGAGCACGTTGTTGAGGTCATGCGCGATGCCGCCGGCGAGGGTCCCGATGCTTTCCATGCGTTGCGCGCGGAGGAACTGGTGCTCGAGTTTCTTTTTCTCGGTGATGTCGGTGTTGATCGCGAGGATGGCGCTGGGCGTGCCTGAGTCGTCGCGGACGAGTGTCCACCGGCATTCGACGTTGAGGCGCAGGCGCTGCTTGTTGATCTGCTGGAGCTCGCCGACCCATTCGCCCTTGGTTATGACGTGCTGCGTGGCCTCCAGAAATGCCGTGGGGTCTTCGTAAAGCAGTTCGGCGATAGAGCGGTCGATGGCCTCTTCCGCCGTCCAGCCATAGAGCCGTTCGGCGCTCTTGTTCCAAAACGTGATGTGGTGATCGAGGTCGCGCACGAGGATCGCGTCCTGAGCTTTGTCCAGCAGCGCGGCCTGTTCGCGCAAGCGCGAGTCGACCTGCTGGCGCTCAAGCTCCGAGGAGGCGCGGGTCGCGAAAATCTGCAGCGTGGAGGCAATGAAATCGGTCTGCTCGAGCGGACGGTGAAACAACACGGCCATCACGCCCACGGGTTCACCCGCCGCGGTGATCAACGGGTGTCCGACATAAGCCTGCGCACGGAGGTCGGCCATGAGGCGGCTCGCCGGGAAACGCTGCTGTGCGTCCCGTTCGACGACGCAAGATTGGCCCGTGACGGTTAGCTCGCAAGGAGCGCCCGACAGCGGGTAAGCGAAGTTTTTGCGCCGGTGACCGTCAACGATGACCGACAACGTGCGGGCGAGGGCGGGATTGGCGGGATCGATCATCGCAACGACGCCCACATCCGCGCCGAGGGCGGCGACCATGCTCTCGGTGAGTTGATCGAAGAAGGCGCCGCCGATCGCGGCCGAAACGCTGCGGGCCATCATGAAAACGGCCTCCTGGGTTTTCCGGCGTTCGACGCGGGCGCGGATGATGTTGAGACCGAAGGCGAGATCGTCCGCGAGTTGTTGCAGAAGGGTGATCTCATCCGTGCCGACCACGAGAATATCTGAGGAGTGCAGGCTGAGCAGACCGCGCGTGCGGGTCTCGTCTCGCAAGGGCAGGCAGATGACGCTGCGCGAGCCGTGCTTGCGCGCCAGGCTGCGCGACAAACCGAAGCTGCCGTCCTTGTCGATGTCGTCGCAGAAGACGGCTTGTCCGCTACGAATGGTGCGTCCGGCCGGACCGCGTCCGGTGGGCACGTTTTCATCCCAGCTCGGTTCGATCTCGGCGAGGTAGCCGTGTTCTGCGCCCGCGTGCGCGACCGGGCGGACGGTCTTGCCGGCGTCCTGCATCGCGAAGCCGACCCACGCCATGCGATAACCGCCGATCTCCACCGCGATGCGGCAGATGTCGTTGAGCAGGTCGTTCTCCGCCTCGGTGCGGATGAGGGCTTCGTTGCACGCGCTTAACATGCGCTGGGCACGATTGACGCGGGCCAGCTCGGTCACGTCGTGAGCCATCGTGAGAAAGGCGTTGCGCCCATCGAACACGATTTTGTCGGAGCTCATTTCGATATCGATGAGGCTGCCGTTTTTCTTGCGGTGACGCTCGGTGTTGGCCGCCGCGCCGGGCACGCGCAGATCGGTGATTGTCATGCTGACGAACTCTGCATCGGTGTAACCGTAGTGCTCGCAGGCCGCGGTGTTGACCGCGAGGAAGCGCAGCGTCTCCGCTTCGCAGACCCACATCGGCAGCGGATTATGCGTGAAGAGCAGGCGGTATTGGGCTTCGGACGCGGCGAGTTTTTCGCGGGCCAGTTTGCGATCGGTGATGTCCTGGAAAATGCCGTAGATGCGCTTGAGCACGCCCTCCTCGCGCTCGGTGTTGCTCGTGGTGCGCACCCAGCGGCGGTTGCCCTTGGCGGTGATCAGTTCGAGCTCGAAGTCGTAGGGCTCGCCCGCATCGATGGCCGCGGCGAGCAACCGCCGGGAATCGGGGGTGAAAAAGGCCAGGGATTTTTCCCAGCTGGGACGATAGGTGGTATTCACTTCGTGGATGCGATAGACTTCGTCGCTCCATGTGATGCGTGAGCCGGGGAATGCGATCGACCACGCGCCCATGCCGCCGATGCCGCCCGCCATGCGCAGTAATTCCGCGCTGGCGCTGGCGGACTCCTCGGCTTCGCGACGCGCGGTGATGTCCTCGGCGACCACGATGATGCTGGCGGGCTGGCCGTCTTTGGTGCGCACGAGGGAAATGCCCGCGCGTTTCCAGGCGAAGCGGCCGTCCTTTTTCATGCACCGTGCTTCGCTCACGAAATGATCGCGGTCACCGGCGAGCAGATTCTCGATCAGTTTGCGGTAATCCGCCTGGTCGTCCGGATGGAGCAGCGAGACGAGGTTGAGCTTTTGCAGCTCGGCTTCCGTGTAACCGATCGAAGTCAGATACGATGGGTTAGCCTGGGTGAACCGTCCGTCGGGCGTGGTCACCGCGATGCCCGTGGCCGCACCGGCGAACATCAATCGGAAGCGTTCTTCGCTGGCGCGCAGTTCGGTTTCAACCTGCGCGCGCAGGAGCACCTCTTTTTTTAGGTCAAGTGTGCGCCGGTTGACGCGGCGGCGGATCTGCAGGTTCCACAACAGCACGACCAAAACGCCGAACGCCACCGTCGCGCTGATTTTGAAAAGCAGGGTTCGGGTGAGCGTCCCGCCGGGAGCCGGCGGGGTATAAATAAACCCATCCAGAGAAGCGCCGGCCGGAGCCATCTTGAGATCAAAAAACGTCTGGGCGATTTGCCGGAAACGGCCGGGGTTCATGTGGCCGATCTCCACGACGTCGGGCAGGATGAACGGCTTCATGGCGGAGGCTTCCGCGAGGAGGTTTTCACGCGTGATGCCGCGGGCTTTCACGTCATCGAGCGCGAGGATGTAGTCGGCGATTTCCTCGGGATGGCGCATCGCGTAATCCCAACCCTTCAAGCTGGCTTGAATGAAAGCCCGCGTGCGCTCCGGGTGTTCGCGGACTTCGCGTTCGCTCGTGAAAAGCAGGTCGCCGTAAAAATCCACGCCGTAGTCAATCGCGCGCAATATTGCCGGTTCGATCCCCAGCGCACGCATCTTGGGTGGTTCGACCGTGGCGTAAGCCGACACGGCATCGACGCGGCCTTCGATCAAGTCTTCCAGCCGCCAGGTATGCGGCACCACGCGCAGCTTCTCCGTCGAGATTCCTTCGCGCATAAACATCGCCCATAATTGCGCCGAGCTTTGCCGATCCGACATCATGAGCTGCCCGCCCGCCAGATCCGCCGGCGTGCGGATGTTGCGATCACGCCGGCTGAGAATCACCAGCGGCGAGTGTTGGAAAATCGCCGCGCACACCACGAACGGCTTGCCTTGAAGACGCGCGAGCACGACGTCGGAATCGTTCACGCCAAATTGCGCGACGCCGTGCAGCACCGCATCCGCCGATGTCATCCCGGGCCGGCCCGGCTCGATGCGCACGTAGATGCCTTCATCTGCGTAATATCCTTTGGCCTGCGCCGCGTAATAGCCGGCAAATTGAAACTGATGCCGCCACTTGAGCCACAAGGTCACCGGTTCATCCGGCGCGGCCGGTGCCGCGGCAGCACCGAAGGCGATGATCAAAATCAGACAAATCCTGCGCAGCAGCAGACTGCACGTGAAGACGTGCGTGGAGCGGCGTTCGGAAACCGGGAAAACAGGCATAAGCGGAGTGCGCGGGAAAAGTTCAGGCGGACTTCCGGAAAACCTGCCGGGGATAACGAGTTTTTGGCGAAAGCAAGCGGACGGAGGGTGTTTGGTATTTGGATACCATCTGCAAATTTCATTCCAGCTGGGCTCCGGACCACCGTCGTTTTTGCTTCGCGCTGGCCGTCCGGCCGCGTCCGTTCGCGGTTCTTTGCACAACTGCTTGCTGCGACGTGTGTCCTTCGCCGTCGCGACGAAGTCGTTAATTGCTGCAAACGATTCCTATCGACCTGCGAACGCCGGAATCCTTGCTAGGGCGCATCTTGAAGGTCGTCCTTGCTGAAAAACCCTCCGTCGCCCGCGACATCGCCAAACACTTGGGCGCGTCCACGCGTGCAAATGGCTGGCTTGAGGGCAACGGCTACGCCGTCACTTGGGCATTCGGCCACTTGGTCGAGTTGCAGGAGCCTGAGGACTACACGCCGGACTGGAAGCCGTGGCGCGTTTCCAACCTGCCCATCATCCCCGAAAAATTCCGCCTCCGTCCGCGCGGTGATGCCGGTGCCGTTCAACAACTCGACACCGTTAAAAAGCTCTTCACCGACGCCGAGGAAATCATCTGCGCGACGGACGCCGGTCGCGAGGGCGAGCTCATCTTCCGCTACATCCTTGAATGGTCCGGCTGCCTGCAGAAAACCGTCCGCCGCCTCTGGATCAGTTCGCTCACCAACGAGGCCATCGAAAAAGGTTTCGCGAAACTCCAACCCGGCGCCGACTTCGACAAACTCTACGCCGCCGCCCGTTGCCGCAGCGAGGCCGACTGGATCGTGGGACTCAACGCCACGCGTTTCTTCACCGTCGAATACGGCCGGCGCAACCTGCTCCTCAGTCTCGGCCGCGTGCAGACGCCCATCCTCGCGATGATCGTCGGACGCGACCTCGAGGTGGAGCGCTTCGTCGCCGAGGAGTTTTGGGAGGTCCACACCAAGTGCCGCGGCGCCGTCTTTAAACATACGATCGGCAAATTCACAGCGCAGCCCGACGCGCAGGCCGTCGTCGCGAAGATCACCGGCCAGGATCTCGTCATCACCGGCGTCGCCAAGAAAAACGCCCTCGCGCACCCGCCGTCGCTCTACGATCTCACCACGCTCCAGCGCGACATGAACAAGCGCCACGGCTTCACCGCCGACCAGACGCTCAAGCTCGCGCAAAGTCTCTACGAAAAAAAGCATCTCACGTATCCGCGCACCGACAGCTCCTACCTGAGCACCGATCTCCAGCCGACCATCGCCCCGCTCCTCGAAAAACTCCGCGCCGTTAAACCCGCCGAGATCGCCAAGCTCGACCTTGCCGCGCTCCCGTTCTCCAAGCGCATCATCGACGACAAAAAAGTCTCCGATCACCACGCCATCATCCCCACGCACGTTCTCGGAGGCGAACTCGACGGTGACGAAGCCAAGCTCTACGACGCCGTCGTGACGCGCCTCATCGCCGTGTTTTATCCGCCGTGTATCCGCGCGATCACGACAGTCGATGCGGCCGCCGCCGAAGAACCGTTCCGCGCCCGCGGCGTTGTCCTCATCGATGCCGGCTGGGAAGCGCTCTACGGCGGCGACGCGTCCGACGATGAAAAGGACGGAAAGGATGCCGAAGCCGCGCAAAAGCTCCCCGACTTCCAGGAAGGCGAACGCAACCCGCACGAGCCTAAACTCGCGCAGCTAAAAACCTCCGCGCCCAAGCGTTTCAACGAAGCAAGTCTCCTCCAGCTGATGGAAACCGCCGGCAAGATCGTGACCGACGAAACCCTCAAGGAAGCCCTCAAGGAAAAAGGCGTCGGCACGCCCGCCACCCGCGCCTCGATCATCGAAGTCCTGATCGCGCGCACCTACGTCGAGCGCCGCAAAAAGAACCTCGTCAGCACCGACTCCGGCCGCGCACTCATCTCGCTCGTCAAGGATGAGCGTCTCAAATCTCCCGAACTCACTGGCGACTGGGAACACCGCCTCAAACGCATCGAACGCGGCGACTACGAAGCCGGTGTCTTCATGAAAGAGGTCGAGGCCTACACGCGCGAAATCCTGCAAGGCAACGCCGAGGCCACCATCGATCTCACCAACCTCGGCCCGTGTCCGTCGTGTTATGCGCCCGTCATGCGCGGACGCACCGGCTACGGCTGCACCAAGTGGAAGGACGGCTGCAAATTCGTCCTCCCCGGTGTGCTCTGGGGCCTGACAATTCCGTCCGTGCTCGCGCGCGAAATCCTCATCCACAAACGCAGTCTCACGCCGCACCCCATCGAGGTGGACGGCACGCGGCACTTCGCGCACCTGCGTTTCGATAAAAAAGGAAACCCCGCCTACGACATCGCCGACGCCGCGCAAAAAGCCTCCTCGGGCGACGAGTCGCTCGGCGCGTGTCCGGTCTGCGCGGGCGACGTAGTCGTCGGCAAAAAAGCCTACGGCTGTTCCAACTGGCGCGGCGGCTGCCGCTTCGTCGTGTGGAAAGTCATCGCGCAAAAAGAGATCACGCCCGACATCGTGCAAAAACTCCTCACCGCGCAAGTCACCGACACGCTCACCGGCTTCACGTCAAAGGCCGGCAAGCCCTTCGACGCCAAACTCAAAGTCATCGGCGGCGAGGTGAAGTTCGACTTCGTCGCGTAGGGCCGTGGAGGATGATTTTGGAAGGGTTTTTATGGACCTGAGGTTTTTTGTTTTTCGGCGGAGAGTTTAAGGTCCACATCGTTGCCTTCGAAAAACTCGGGCTGGCCATAAGCGTTAAAAAACAAGACCCGCCAACTGTCATCGGGTAGTTTTTGCAGCAGCACCTCACCAGGCGCATCGCCGATTCGAAAGGTTGGAAAATAATAAGCTAGTTCCTTGGCGAAGGCGGATTGTATGGCGTTATCACTCGTTAGGCCCGGCAGATTATGGAGCACAATGGCGGCGAGTTGCGTCACCTGTCTTTTATCAGACCAGTGCTGCAGTTCGGGATGTTTCTCAACGGGCACGGTCGGCGTAAATGCTCGGAGCGCGAGACCGCCGGTCAAAGCCACGCTTGCGATCAAGCCCGCCCATTTTCGTGGGATGGGACGAGTCCCGAATACGAGCCCGACCACCATCGCGCCGATCAGCGCCACGATTCCGGATAAAGCGGCTGCGTTTAACCAAGCGTCTTCCTCGCCGACGGCGAAAAGGCCTTTGGCTTTGGTGCTTCCGGTCCAGCCAAGCACGATGTCTTTTTGCATCTGAAGAGGAGAGAGTTCTCCGCGCAACCAGGTTCCTACCTCTGTCCCTGCCGTCCAGCGTGCTAATTCCTGATGCGAAATTAAGCGTTCGTTGGTTAATGGTTTTTTGATCTTCCATCCTTTTTTGGCTTCAGGTTCGCCTAGGCGCACGGGTGTCGCCGTGCGGACTTTGAGTCCCTCCGCGGTTGCACGACTCGGTCCAAAGGCAATTAGCTCGACGGTCAGAGGCTGCGTTGCGTCGGCACCGGTCAGGCGCATGGGGTAGACCGCCTGCTTCACTGCAAAGCGAAATGCCAGAGGTGCGGGCACGCTGCGTCCGCTGCTGGCGAAGTCTCGCGTGAAACGGCTCGCAACAAACCAACCTCCACCTGCTGCATGTTCGATCGCGATTCTTCGGGCGGTGTCTGAGAACGCATAGCCGTTCTTCTCCAGCCATGTGATTACGCCCTCGCTCTCTATGCCTGCAATCAGGGTGACGTCATGGTCGCCTACGGTGTGACGCTCTACGATGATTTTTCCTGCCATGGATTCTCCCGCTCTGTAGCGCACGTTTCCTACCGTCGGAATGATTATCGCTAGCAATACAGCTGCGCCCATGAGCACCGCCAATATTTCACCGAAGCTGGTGTTTTGCCTGAGCCATCTACGCATCGGCCACAAGCACATGCAACCGCCTCCGAATGAGAGCCACCACGCAAGTTCCGACCCGGTTAACGTAGCGATGATAAAAGCGAGGATGGCGATGCCGAGGAGGACGACGCAGGACCGGACGAGCAGCCCGATCACGAGCCAACCAAAAAACAGTGCCACGAGAGCAATGCCGCCGCATAGCACGGCGAAAATCCAGGCGCCCGGAATCGCGCTTGCTACCGTTGGCTGCATGAGTGCGACTGCGGCCGGCAGGGTGCCACGGGTCGCGGGGAAAACCTCGGGTTTGCTCGGTAGAGGAACCACCCAGGCAAAGTCGGCTCCTTCGCCGATGAAGGCGGACTCGATGACCAGTGTTTCCACCCCATTGACCCACGCGAGAAGGGCCCGTTGGTCCGGCATGGCGACTTGTTGAGGCACCGCCACTGGGGCAAACACTTTCCCGTCGGCTATGGCTGGGGTGGTGCAAGCGATGAAGCCCAACACGATTGCGCTCCATACACCGAGCATGCTCAACATTCGGGATTGTTTGGGGATCATTAGTTCGGGGTGGGCGGTCTATTGCACCACACAGATGATCTAAGCGATTCAGCAAGACCTTCGACGCCAAACTCAAAGTCATCGGTGGCGAGGTGAAATTCGACTTCGCTGCCTGAGGTGGAGCATGGGTGAATTCTCCAAGGGAAACCACGGGGTTCCGCCCCTTTCCTGCGCGCATGAGTGACTGTCGGAGCTTGGGGCTGTCAGGTGGCATTCAACCCTCAAAAGAAAACTATCATGAATACCAAATCCTCCATGCTTGAAGGTAAGAAAGTAGCCATCCTCACCGCCGATGGTTTTGAAGAAAGCGAACTCCTCAAGCCCCGCGCCGCGCTCGAAGCCGCCGGTGCGACCACCGTGATTGTTTCGCCCAACCAGGATGCCGTGAAGAGCTGGACCGGTGACGGCTTCGGCGAGAGCATCGCCGTCGACGTTCACGTAAGCAAAGCCGACGCCTCCCAGTTTGACGCGCTGCTCCTGCCCGGTGGCGTGATCAATCCCGACAAGCTCCGCATCGAGCCCGATGCCGTTAAATTTGTGCAGGCCTTTTTCGAAGCCGGAAAACCGGTCGCCGCCATCTGTCATGGTCCGCAGACGTTGATCGAAGCCGGCGTGGTCGATGGCCGCCGCCTGACGTCCTACGCTTCGATCAAGACCGACCTGATTAACGCGGGCGCCGACTGGGTAGATGAAGAAGTCGTGTGCGACCAAGGCCTCGTCACCAGCCGCAAGCCCGCCGACATTCCCGCCTTCAACAAAAAGATGATCGAGGAAATCGCCGAGGGCGTCCACGCGGGCCAGCACGCCTGAACGGATTTTCCGAACGCGGTTGGTTATCTGAGCTTTGCCCAAACTCGTAACGCGCAGTCTGCTTATGCGGCTGCGCGTTTGTTTGTTTTTAACCCCAACCGTTCCCGAGGGCTGACGAAGATTTTTCAACTTCAGGCTTGAAGTTGACTAAATAGTAAACAATTAATCCGGCCATGGGACGCACCAGTAACGCCAAGGAAAAGCTGCTCGATGCAGCGCTCGAGCTCATTTGGGAGCGCAGCTACGGCGTGGTCACCATCGACGCGATCTGCGAAAAGGCCGGCGTCAAAAAAGGCAGCTTCTACTATTTCTACGAATCCAAGTCGGCGCTGGCGGTTGAAGCCCTTGAGGCTGACTGGAATGAATGCGGTAAGCAGAAGTGGGACGGTCTTTTCTCGGCCTCAATCCCTCCTCTGGAACGCATTCGCAACTTCTTCCTAAGCACCTACGAAGGCCAGCTCGCGCTCCAGAAAGAGCATGGACAAGTCCTTGGTTGCCCGTGCTTTTCGGTTGGTTCCGAGACCAGCACTCAAGACGAGGCGATTCGTTTGAAAGTGCAGGAGATCCTTCAGCGCCAGGTCCGCTATTTCGAGTCCGCCATTCGCGACGGCCAGGCCGATGGTTCGATCGCCGCGGGTGATGCCGCCTCGAAAGCCAAGTGTCTCTTTGCCCTCCTTGAAGGCAGCCTCGGCCAGGCCCGCATCCAAAACGACCTCGAATTCCTCCGCGTTCTTCCAGAGACCTCCCTCAGCATCCTCGGCGTCGCCCGCACCTCTACGGCGGCTTAAAGCGCCCTTTTTTTGACCTCATTGTTTACTAATTAGTAATCTATTTAATCGCCCGCCTTTTACACATCACCTGTCATGAGCACGCCCGTCACCGCCTCCGCCCTCTCCACCACCACCGCACGCCGGGTCGCTCCGTTGTCGCGTTATCGTTTCTTCCTTTCCCTCGTCAGCCTGAGCTTGGTCGCCGTCGTCGCGGTCGCCGCAGCTCCCGCCGCCGCCCCGGCCGGCCCCAAGGTCACCGTCGCTTCTGTCGAGCAACGCACCGTGACCGAGCACCGCGAACTTCTCGGCCGCGTTGAAGCTGTCGAGTCGGTCGAACTCCGCCCGCGCGTTTCCGGCCATATCGACGAAGTCCGCCTCCAGGCCGGACAACTCGTCAACAAAGGCGACGTCCTCTTCACCATCGACCCGCGCTGGTATCGCGCCCAGTTCGACCTCGCCACCGCGCAAGCCCAGAGCGCCCGCGTCCGCGTGAGCATCGCCGAGCGCGAAGCCAAGCGCTCCGACGACCTCCTCAAAGAGCGCGCCATCTCCGTCGAGGAAGCCGACACCCGCAGCTCCCGTCTCGCCGAAGCCCGCGCCGATCTCCTTGCCGCCGAGGCGACGCTTGCCAGCGCCCGCCTCGATCTTGAATACACCGAAGTGCGTGCGCCCATCACCGGCCGCGTCAACCGCGCCTACGTCACCAGCGGCAACCTCGTCTCCGGCGCACCCGGTGCCGCCACGCTCCTCACCTCCATCGTCTCGACCGGCGAAGTTTACGTTTACGCCGATGTCGATGAAGCCACCGTCCTGACCTTTAACCGCCTGCAAGCCGCCGGACGCCTCGCCACCAACTCCGCCGGTCGCATCGCCGTCGAGATGGAGCTCAGCGATGAAACCGGTTTCCCGCACCGCGGCGTGATCGAGTCCGCCGACAACCGTCTTGATCCCGGCACCGGCAGCCTCGTGTTGCGTATGGTTTTTTCGAATACAAACGGACAACTCATTCCCGGCCTCTCCGCCCGCGTCCGCCTTCCGGTCAGCGCACCCGAGCCCACGCTCTTCATCAGCGAGCGCGCCATAGGCACCGACCAGAGCCAGAAATTCGTTCTCACCGTGGACGCCGCCAACACCGTCGCCTACCGCACCGTCAAACTCGGCTCCATCATCGACGGACAACGCGCCATCCGCGAAGGCCTCGCCCCCGGTGACCGCGTCATCGTCAACGGTCTCCAGCGCGTCCGTCCCGGCATGACCGTCGTCGCCGAAACCGCCCCCGCCCAGCCCGCCGTCACCAAGGTCGCGCTGAAGTAAGTCACCCATCCAAATTGTCACCTATTAGGTGACAATACCTCTGAAAAATAACCGCCAAGCGGTCCCTCCAGCTACTGCTTTGCCCACACATTTCCCGCCATGAACTTCTCCGACTTCTTCATCAAGCGCCCGATCTTCGCCGGCGTGCTTTCGATCATCATCTTCATCGTCGGCGCGATCTCGCTCTTCCAACTGCCGATCAGCGAATACCCCGAGGTCATCCCGCCCACCGTCATCGTCACCGCGAGCTACCCGGGCGCCAATCCGAAGACCATCGCTGAGACCGTCTCCACGCCCCTCGAGCAATCCATTAACGGCGTCGAAAACTCCCTCTACATGTTTTCACAGGCTACCAGTGACGGCCTGATGACGCTCACCGTCACCTTCAAACTCGGCACCGACGTCGATAAAGCCCAGGTCCAGGTCCAGAACCGCGTCGCCCAAGCCCTGCCCAAACTCCCCGAGGAAGTCCGCCGCCTCGGCGTGACCACGCAGAAGAGCTCCCCCGACATCACGCTCGTCGTCCACCTCTTCTCGCCCGACGGCCGCTACGACGATGTCTACGTCCGCAACTACGCCGCGATTAACATCAAAGACCCGCTCACCCGCCTCCCCGGCGTCGGTCAGGTCAACATGTGGGGCTCCGGCGACTACGCCATGCGCGTCTGGCTCGACCCCAACAAAGTCGCCGCCCGCAACCTCACCGCCGGCGACATCGTCGCCGCCATCCGCGAGCAAAACGTCCAGGTCGCCGCCGGCTCCGTCGGTCGCCAGCCCAATCCCAACGGCGCCGAGACCGAACTCCTCATCAACACCCAAGGCCGCCTCGTTAACGAAGAAGAGTTCGGCGACATCATCGTCAAAAACGGCCCGCGCGGCGAACGCGTGCAACTCCGCGACGTCGCCCGCGTCCAGCTCGGCGCCTCCGATTACTCGCTTCGCTCGCTACTCACCAACAAGACCGCCGTCGGCATCGGCGTCTTCCAGCTCCCCGGCGCCAACGCCATCGCGCTCTCCGACGAAGTCCGCGCCACCATGGTGAAGCTCAAGGCCGATTTCCCCGAGGGCCTCGACTACGCCATCGCCTACGACCCCACCGTGTTCGTGCGCAGCTCGATCAAGTCCGTCGTGCACACCCTCGTCGAGGCGCTGATCCTCGTCGTGATCGTCGTGCTGCTCTTCCTGCAGACTTGGCGCGCCTCGATCATCCCGCTCGCCGCCGTGCCTGTTTCGCTCGTCGGCACCTTCGCCGTGATGAGCGCGTTCGGTTTCTCCATCAATGCCCTCTCGCTCTTCGGCCTCGTGCTCGCCATCGGCATCGTCGTGGATGACGCGATCGTCGTCGTCGAAAACGTCGAGCGCAACATCGCCCTCGGCCACTCGCCCGTCGAGGCCACCAAGATCGCCATGCGCGAGGTCACCGGCCCCATCGTCGCCGTCGCCCTCGTCCTCTCCGCCGTCTTCGTGCCCACCGCGTTCATCAGCGGACTCACCGGACAATTCTTCAAACAGTTCGCCCTCACCATCGCCATCTCGACGGTCATCTCCGCCTTCAACTCCCTCACGCTCTCGCCCGCGCTCTCCGCTTTGCTGCTCCGCTCGCACCACGCACCCAAGGACCGCGTCACCCGCGTCATCGACCGCCTCTTCGGCTGGCTCTTCCGTCCCTTCAACCGCTTCTTCGACTGGGCCTCGCAAAAATATTCCAACGGCGTCGCCCGCCTCATCCGCGTCAGCGCGCTCGCCCTGATCGTCTATGTCGGCCTGCTCGCGCTCACCGGCTTCACCCTGAGCAAAGTCCCCTCCGGCTTCGTCCCCTCGCAGGACAAGCAATACCTCATCTCCTTCGCGCAGCTCCCCGACGCCGCGTCCCTCGAGCGCACCGACGAAGTCATCCGTCGCATGACCGACATCGCGATGAAGCACCCCGGCGTCGCCGACGTCATCGCCTTCCCGGGACTCTCCATCAACGGCTTCACCAACAGCCCCAACTCCGGCATCGCCTTCACCATGTTGAAGCCCTTCGACGAGCGCAAAGGCCCCGGCATGTCCGGCCCCGAAATCGCCGCCGACCTCCAGGCCAAGTTCAACGAGATCCAGGAATCCTTCGTCGCGATCTTCCCGCCGCCCCCCGTCAACGGCCTCGGCACCACCGGCGGCTTCAAGCTCTACGTGCAGGACCGCGCTGCCGTCGGCTACGACGAGCTCTACCGCGCCACGCAGGAACTCATCGCCCGCGCCAACCAGACTCCCGGCCTCGCCGGTGTCTACTCCAGCTTCACCGTCAACACCCCGCAGCTCGAGATCGACGTCGACCGCGCCAAGGCCAAGCAGCAGGGCGTCCCGCTCTCCAACATCTTCGAGACGCTCCAGGTCAACCTCGGCTCGCTCTACGTGAACGACTTCAACCGTTTCGGCCGCACCTACCAGGTCGTCGCCCAGGCCGACGCGCAGTTCCGCACGCACGCCTCCGACATTAACCGCCTCAAAGTTCGCAACGCCGCCGGTCAGATGATCCCCCTCGGCACCCTAGCCACCGTGAAGGAGTCCTACGGTCCCGACCGCGCCATGCGCTACAACAGCTACGCCGCCGCCGATCTCAGTGGCGCGCCCGCCCCCGGCTACAGCTCCGTCGAAGCCGAGGCCATCATGGAAAAACTCGCCGCCGAAACCCTCCCGAAAGGCGTCGTCCTCGATTGGACCGACCTCACGTTCCAGCGTATCATCGCTGGCAATACCGGCCTGTTCATCTTCCCGCTGAGCATCCTCCTGGTGTTCCTCGTCCTCGCCGCCCAATACGAGAGCTTCCGCCTCCCGTTCGCCGTCCTCTTGGTCGTGCCCATGGGCATCCTCTTCGCTCTGCTCGGCATCTGGCTGACCAAGGGCGACAACAACATCTTCACGCAGATCGGCCTGATCGTCCTCATCGGACTCGCCGCCAAGAACGCCATCTTGATTGTCGAGTTCGCCGTGAAGCTCCGCGAGGAAGGGAAGGGGATCGTCGAAGCCGCGCTCGAAGCCAGCCGCCTGCGCCTGCGTCCGATCCTCATGACCTCGATCGCCTTCATCGCCGGCGTCATCCCGCTTGTCTTCTCCTCCGGCGCCGGAGCCGAGATGCGTCAAGCGATGGGCGTGGCCGTCTTCGCCGGCATGATCGGCGTGACGATCTTCGGCCTCTTCCTCACGCCGATCTTCTACGTAGTCCTCGAAAAGATCGGCGTGAAAAAGCCCGCGCTCGCCGTCGTCGAAACCGCGCACATCGAACCCGCCAACGCCTGAACCGCACGACCATGAAAACGCTCCTGCTCTCCCTCACCACCGCAGCTACAGCCATCGCCGCGCTGCCTTCCGTCGGCCCCGATTACCAGCGCCCCGACGCACCCACCCCGGCCACCTACCGTGACGCCGCCGACACCACCTCCGTCGCCCTCGCGCCCGACTGGTGGCGCGCCTTCAACGACCCTGCGCTCGACGCGCTCATCACCCGCGCGCTCGCTGCCAACCAGGACTTGCGCGCCGCGCTTGCCCGTGTCGAACAATCCCGCGCCCTCGCCGGTGTCGCCCGCTCGGCCTACCTGCCGTCGCTCGCCGCCGATCCCTCGCTCACCCGTGAACGCAGCTCGCGCACCGTCGACAACGCGCTCCCCGATTCCCCGGCGACCACCCACCGCCTCTCGATCGATCTCTCGTGGGAACTCGACCTCTTCGGCCGCGTGCGCCGCCTCAACCAAAGCGCCCGCGCCGATCTCGACGCCGCCGGCGCCACGTTTGCCGCCGCCCGCCTTTCGCTCACCGCCGAGGTCGCGACGACGCACTTCACGCTCCGCGCTCTCGACCGCGAACTCGCCATCGTCACGCAAACCACCGCCGTTCGCCGCGACACGCTCCAACTCATCCAAGCCCGCGTCCGCCAGGGCACCGCCGATGACGTCGCGCTCGCCCGCGCCGAAACCGAACTCGCCGCCACCGAAGCCGACGCTGCCGCACTCGCGATCCGCCGCTCCGCCACCCAAAACGCCCTCGCCGTCCTCCTCGGCGAACCCGCTCCGTCCTCCGATCACTCAACTCTCATCACTCAACTCTCAACTCCTCCCCCGGCCATCCCCGCCGGCCTCCCCGGCAACCTGCTCACGCGCCGCCCCGACATCGCAGCCGCCGAACGCAGCCTCGCCGCCGCCAGCGCCCGCATCGGCGTGGCGAAGTCCGCGTTCTTCCCGACCATCGCGCTCACCGGTGCCGCCGGTTACGCCAGCGCCGACATCAGCGACCTCACCAAACCCGACAGCCGCTTGTGGTCTTTCGGACCGAGCATCTACCTCCCGCTCTTCCAAGGCGGACGCAACAAAGCCAACCTCGCCCGCAGCCGTGCCGCTTACGACGAAGCCGCCGCGACCTACCAGCAAAGCGTGCTCGTCGCCCTCCGTGAAGTGCAGGACGCGCTCACCGCCTCGCGTCTTCTCGGCGACCAGGCGGCCGCGCAGTCCCGCGCCGTCGCCAGCGCCCGCCGCGGAGCCGATCTTTCGCAGAAACGCTACGACGCCGGCTTCGTGAGCTACTTCGAAGTCGTCGACGCGCAACGCACCGCACTCGTCGTTGAGCGGGCCGACGCCCAACTCGCCGGCCAGCGCTGGATCACCCACGTCGCCCTGATCAAAGCCCTCGGCGGCGGCTGGTCCCAACCCACTTCCTAAATTTCCCGTCCGAACAAATTAAAAGTCAGAAACCAAAACCATCATGAGCACACAAAAACTCGCCGGTAAAACCGCCCTCGTCACCGGTGCCTCCAAAGGCATCGGCGCTTCCATCGCCAAGCACCTCGCCGCCGCCGGCGCGTCCGTCGCCGTCAACTACGCTTCCTCCAAAGCCGGTGCCGACAAAGTCGTCGCCGAGATCATCGCCGCCGGAGGCAAGGCCTTCGCCGTCGCCGGTGACGTCTCCAAACCCGAGGACATCACACGCCTCCTCGCCGACACCAAAGCCGCCTTCGGCGGACGCCTCGACATCCTCGTGAACAACGCCGGCGTCTATGAGTTCGCCCCGCTCGAAGCCGTCACCCCCGAGCTCTTCCATCGCCAGTTCAACATCAACGTCCTCGGACTCCTCCTTACCACTCAGGCCGCCGTGCCGCTCTTCCCCGCCACTGGCGGCAGCGTGATCAACATCAGCTCCATCGTGGCGAAGAACGCCATTCCCGGCTCCTCTGTTTATAGCGCGACCAAGGCCGCCGTGGATTCGATCACCCGCGTGCTCTCCGTCGAACTCGGCGCGAAAAAGATCCGCGTCAACTCGGTCAACCCCGGCATGATCGAGACCGAAGGTGCGCACACCGCCGGTTTTATCGAGAGCGACTTCCGCAAGAAGATCGAAGCCGATACTCCGCTCGGCCGCATCGGCCAGCCCGACGAAATCGCTACGCCCGTGGTGTTCCTCGCCTCCGATGACTCCCGCTGGATTACCGGCGAGACCATCGTCATCGCCGGCGGCATCCGCTGAGCCACCGACCTCGTCTCGCGAAGTAAACGAAGGACGCGAAGGTCCGATCAAAGGAATCCCCTTATTCCGAACCTTCGCTCCCTTCGCCGCCTTCGCGAGACACCGGTCTTCCGCCTCTGTGTAACCATTCCGAATTGAAACCGTCCGAAAAAATCGTGAGCGCCTCGTCTCCCTCCCTCTCCAAATCCTGGCTCGCCGTCCTCTCGGTCGCGCTCGGCGCCTTCGTCGTCGTCACCTCCGAGTTCCTGCCCATCGGCCTGCTCACGCACATCGCCGGCGGCCTCGAAGTCACCGCCGGGACCGCCGGTCTCATGATTACGATTCCCGGCCTCGTCGCCGCGATTGCCGCGCCCGTCATGACGATCACCGCCGGCCACTTCGACCGCCGCACGCTTGTCCTGTTTCTCATCGGCCTGCTGGTCGCCTCCAATCTCCTCGCCGCCTTCGCGCCCAACTTCGCGGTGATGATCGTCGCCCGCGTGCTCTTCGGCATCACCCTCGGCGGATTCTGGACCATCGCCGTCACGCTCGGTGCGCGCCTCGTGCCGCCCGGCTCCGCCGCGCGCGCCACCACGATCATCTTCGCCGGCATCTCCATCGCCACCGTCATTGGCGTGCCCTCCGGCACGTTGATCGCCGGACTCGCCGGCTGGCGCGTCGCCTTCATCGTCCTCGGCGGTGTCGCGCTCCTCATCGGCGCGGTGCAACTCTTCGTGCTGCCCTCGCTCCCGTCTCCGCCCACGCCCGGCGTGCGCCAGCTCGTGAGTTTGCTCGGCCACTCCGACGCCCGTCTCGGTCTGCTCACCATCGCCTTCGTCATCGCCGGACACTTCGCGGCCTACACCTACGTCACACCCTTCCTCAAAGACAGCGCGACCATCAGCCCCGGCTCACTCAGCTCACTCCTGCTCGCCTTCGGAGTCGCCGGCATCGTGGGCAACTTCGCCGGCGGTGCCTTCGCCGCGCGCAACCTGCGGCTCACGCTCATCACCGCCGTTTCGCTGCTGGCCGGCGCCGTCATGCTGTTGCCCGTCTTCGGCCACCAACTCACCGGAGCCGCCGTGCTTCTCATCGCGTGGGGCCTGGCCTTCGGCGCGATTCCGGTCGTGCTGCAACTCTGGGTCTTCAAAGCCGCGCCCGAAGCCCTCGAAGGCGGCGCGGCGCTGCTGGTATCCACATTTCAAATATTCATCGCGCTCGGCTCGGTGGTCGGCGGACGCATCGTCGATGACCTCGGCACCTCCGCCGTGATGTGGGCCGGCGGCGCCACCGCCCTGGCCGGCCTCGGAGTCGTCGCCCTGTCCCGCCACAAAAAATCATCCGTTCCTGCCGCCGCCCAACCGCACCTCGTCTAAATTTATTGACCACAGATCACGCAGATAAACACAGATAAAAACCGGGCATCTGCAATCAACGACGTCTGAGCTGCCGCTGGATCCACTTGGGATCGCGGCGGCAATCGATAACCCGGTGAACGGGCACTTCGTCGTTTGTGATTTTGTAGTAGATCGCGTGCGGGAAACGCCGGGCCAGCATCCGGTGATGGCCGTGCCTGATGGGGTGGGTGCCTGCATACAGCACCAGCGAGTCGATTTCGGCGAATAGACTGTCGAAGAAATAATCTCCTACTCCCAAGCTCTGGTGATCGTAAACGGCCCGGCCGGCAGCCAGATCTTCAATCGCGGGAGTAAGGATCCGCAGTTTCACTCGAAGCGTTTGCGGAGTGCTTTCTTGGCTTCGTCCCAATCAACCGCAGTCACGCGCCCTGCTTTCAAATCTTCCTCGGTTTTGCGGAGTTCCTCGGCGTGCCAGGCGGGAGATTCGAACGAGGCTTCGTCGGCGGACAGATCAGCCCAGAGCGTCTCGATGATTTTGAGTTTCTCGCTGTTGGGCAGAAGTCGAAGCTCGGCGATGCTCATGGCTGAAACAGTGGTTCGGCGAGAAAGTGAGTCAATTCCGCCGAAGGAAAGGCGTCCCGCTCCATATCCATACGACATTTCAGTTTTCACCGCATTTCAGCGTTTGCTGAATGCCGTATCAGACTGAAATGAAGGCGGCTCATTCAAACCCCCATCATCGAGAGCCACTGGCCCGCCAGCGCCGCTTTCAGCAGAAACGCCGCGAACTCCTGCGCGACCGCTGAAACACGGGAGCTGAAGGCCAAATACAGTAATACGCCGCCGCCATCGCGATAGGCGGCTGGCTGACGGCTTGACCCTTATCCGGCCCGTCGTCTGCGTATCGCCACAGATACGCTTTTACATGGATGGATTTCCCACAGTCTTGGCCCTCTTAACCGTTCTCGGGCTTACCACCTGCGCCGGTTTACGCAGCTTGGTGTTTTTCAACCGCCGGGTTCTTGACGTAGAGTCCGTCCGGCAGAATCGCGAATACGACCGGTTCATCTCGAACTGTGGTGTGCACGCCAACCTCCCGCACTTCGTATTCAACGCCGCCGTCATCTGCCTGTATGGCATCGCGCTCTCCAACGCGCTGGGCGGCGTGCAAATGCTCGCCATTTTTCTGGGGTCCGCGCTGGGCAGTTCAGTGCTGGCCTATTGGGTCAATCGCGGACGCCGCCACGAAATTCTGGGTGCATCCGGCGCCGCTTGTGGTTTGGTGTGCGCCTACACGTTGGCGGCACCGGGAGCCGTCCTCCCGCTGTTGCCCGCGGTCGTGCCCGGCTGGATTTACGCCCTGCTCTTTCTCGCGGGTTCTTACTTCGCGCATAACCGCAAAAAGGAAACCATCACCTACAGCGCCCACCTGGGAGGCGCCATCGGGGGAGTTTTGATCGCGATGCTCTACGCGCCGGAACTCATCTCGAAGTCTCCCAACGTGAACTGGCTTCCGCTGTTTCTCCTGCTCTCGCTGCGGGTTTATTTTGCAATCTGGCCCCCGGAAGGCCTTGCGAATCGGAAGCCCGAAACCGGCGCCAGTGCCCTGCCGGACCTTTATTTCAGGGCCTATCGGAGCGAGATTTCCGAATACAGCTCCGATCTTCGCTATCAGCAATACGACGAATCCGCCGGCAAGGCGCGTGAGCGTCAGCGTATGGACACGCTGCTCGACAAAATCAGCCGACACGGGCCGGACAGCCTTAAGCCTTGGGAACGACGCGAACTGGAAAGGCTTTCCCTGCGTTTGCGCCGCCCGACGGACACAACGACCTAGGCCCTCGCAAAACGGGGTCTCGGAAAAATCAAGACGTTGAGCCTGCACCCCGCTTCCGAGTCGCCGGCCTTTCGGAAAATCATGCGCTCGGCTTGGTGTGAATGAGGCCCCACCCATGGCCGTCGGGATCTACAAAGCTGTGCATATACATAAACCCAAAGTCTTCCGGCTTGTCGTGGGTGGTGCCGCCGGCGGCGAGGGCTTTCGCGACGAGATCGTCCACCTCCTGACGGCTTTCACACGTAAGGCAGAACAGGGCCTCAACCGCCTGCGACGTATCGCAGATGGCCTTGGGGGTAAATTGGCGGAACTTGTCATGAGTCAGCAGCATGACCGAGATCGCCTCGCTGATGACGACACAGGCAGCCGTATCATCGGTGAACTGCGGATTGAGTGAGAACCCGAGTGCCGTAAAGAAGGTCCGCGATCTGGATAGATCGGCGACCGGGACATTGAGGAATATCTGTTTGTTCATGTGGGAGGATTTCCAACCACTTCCTCAACGAATGAACGGGAGGATTTCGGACAGGGCGGTAACGCCGTCCGCGAGCGCCGCCTCCAGCAAAGCTGCCGTGAACTCCTCTGTGCTCTGCTAAACCGCGTATTATTCCGTATGCGGATCCATGAGGTTCGTCGGCTTGCGTCCCTGCTGGGCCGTGAACTGTTCAGGGTGGATGCCGCCTTCATAGGTGGGTGAATAAAGGATATGGTCAGCAGCGAGAGTCAGCTTGAAACGCAGTTTGGTTTTCTGCGGACCGGAATAGCGCGGAGCAGTGAATTCCCAATAGTGCTTAGGCTGGAGATAAACGTTGTGGTAACTGTTGCCGCACCAACTGCTCGGCAGGTATTCGATTTCCTTCCACGTGCCGTCGGTATCTTGGGCTTCCTGCACCAGACTGATCCGGCTGTCGGAGGCGGGAAAGATCGCGGTTTTTTTACCGCCATTTATGAGCCGGACATTCAGCCCCGTGTATTTTTCCGCGAAGACGACGTTCGGCGTATCAGCGATTTCCAAATAGAGATCGGGTGAACGGATGGCGAATTTCAGGGGCTTGGGCAGATTGTCGGAACCACCGTAGCCACCGAGAGCGTTGGGATCGTCCTTGGCGTTCCCTGCGCGGCAATAGCCTACCAGCATAAAGGTGAATTCAGCGGGTTGGGCAGCGTGAAGAAGAGAAGCGCCGCTAAGAATAACAGTAAGAATCCAGTGAGGCAGTTTCATGGGGTAATGAGATGAAGATGTGGGCAGTTTTGGCCTGCGGGTAACAGTAGCAAGTCGCGGCCCGACCCCTTGTGCTTGATTGGCCCATAGTGCCACTTCCAGTGAAAATGCCGTGAACTCCTGCGCTAATTGCTGAAGCGCGTCAGCTGAAGACTAAATATAACACTACTCGGCCCGACCCCCGCATCTTGGTGGATGGGAGAATCATCTTGATTAATCCGATATTTCTGTAATTACAGAAATATTATGAAACTTACACCCGTTATGGAAAAATTCATTCTTCACTGGGGTGAAATGGGTTCGCGTTGGGGAATCAACCGCTCGGTGGCTCAGGTCCATGCGTTGCTTATGTTGTGCCCAAAGCCGATTGCCGCAGATGAGATTGGTGAAACGCTCAGTGTCGCCCGTTCCAACGTCAGCACCAGCATCAAGGAATTGCAGGGTTGGGGCTTGATTCGTGTGGTCCATATTTTCGGTGATCGCCGTGAGCATTTTGAAACCATGAAGGATGTCTGGGAGATGTTCATCGTTGTCATGAAGGAGCGGAAAAAACGTGAATTTGATCCCACGCTGGCCACGTTACGTGACTGCAAACAGGCGGCTGTGGGCGCCAAGGAAGATTCGGATCACACGCGCGCGCGACTGAAAGAACTGATCGAATTCATGGAGCTGACCTCCAGCTGGGCGGACAAGGCGCAATCCATGAGTCCTGCGTCAGCTAAAAAATTATTCAAATTGGGTGATAAGGTTTTCCGCTTGGTTGGCTGATCAAAGGCCCGCTTTGGAGCGGCAAATCTCGACATCCATGACAGCAATACAGCCAGTGAATACGAATACCGACCACGGCTTCGCTTTTTGGTCGGTCGCAACGATCTTGTTCACGGCTGTTCTGCTGACTTTGGCCGTGCGCATTCCGATCCCGTGGTTGTGCATGTGGGTGGTGGCCGGCGGGGAGTTTTTCGCGCTGAAGCTGGTGACAACGATAGGGCTTTGTCGTTCGGCTCCCGCGTGGAGACTGGTGGCCTACCTGACGTTATGGCCCGGCATGAATGCGCGGGGATTTCTCTTCCATGAGTCTGCCGCCGTGCGTCGACCGACGTTGACGGAACTGGTTTTTGCGCTGGTCAAAATGGCGCTCGGTTTGGCCGCAATTTTCTGGGCGGTCATTTATTTGAAAACGGCACCGAGGTTATTGACCGGCTGGGTGGGAATGGTGGGGATTATTTTCACGCTGCATTTTGGTGCTTTGCATCTCGTTTCCTGGCTGTGGCGCAGAAACGGTTTCGATGCCCCGCCGATTATGAAGGTGCCTGTGTTGGCGGTTTCGCTGGCCGATTTCTGGGGCGTTCGTTGGAACGTTGCGTTCGCTGACAGTGCGCGGCGGTTCGTGTTGTTACCGCTCGCGCGGAAGTGGGGAACGCAGACTGCGGGTGCGTTCGTTTTTTTACTTTCAGGCTTGGTGCATGAAACGGTGATTTCGTTTCCTGCGCGAGGAGGTTGGGGCGGCCCTACGCTTTATTTTGTTATTCAGGGCGTGGGCGCCTGGTTGGAGAAAACTTCGTTCGCGCGGATGTTACACCTGCGTAAAGGCATCGGCGGAAGAATCTTCACGATCGTCGTTGTGGTGATTCCGTTGCCTCTGCTTTTTCACCCGATTTTTGTCCGCGAGGTCATTCTTCCTCTGATTAAATTTTTGAACACCCATTTTCTATGATGACGGAATTATTGATCCGGTGTGGTGCGTTAACCCATCTTGGCCTGGCTGCGGCCGGCCTGTTAATGCCGCGGGTCACCGGACTTTGGGCAGAGGCGAGGACGTTTACTCCTTTTGCGCGCGGGTTGTTTAGAACCTATTACATGTTCATCGGGTTCTGTCTGGTGTCGTTTGGAATCGGCACTTGGTTCTTGGCCGAGCATCTCGCGGACGGGTCTGTTTTGGCCCGAGCGGTCTGCGCATTTCTCGCTGGATTCTGGATCTTGCGCGTTGTCGCCGCAGTGTGGTTGATCGACGTGAGCCCCTTCCTCACTAACGTGTGGTATCGTATCGGATACCATACCCTCAACGTGGTGTTTAGTGGCCTTCCCCTTATCTACTTTTGGGTGGCGTTTAAGAAATAGTTTGGGTTCAGAAAATGGGATCGGGCCGAAACATGTTAACATTTGGCCGACTCAGTTCTTTGCGCGCATGGCTGCCCACGCGACGAGTTGGGTCTAGGGTGCGTTGACCTAGGCGAATCCGGAGATAATCCGAGAGCATGTTGTCGCGTCCATGCCCCGCTGTTCTGATTGTGTTTCAATCATCGGGGAAGATTGGGGCGTGGGGATTGATGGCCGCTGCAGTGCTCGCGCTGACGGGATGCGCGGTCTTTCTGCGCAACACGCCGGTGCCGATTCCTACTCAGGCGACTCAGTTTTCACCGTCGGGGCGTTCCTCTACGTTGGTGGTGTTTCTGCCGGGGCGCGGAGGGTCGATGGATGATTTTAACCGCCATGGTTTTATTGCTGCGTTGCGCGAGGCGGGCATCGCGGCCGACACGCTCACGGTGGATGCCCATCTCGGCTATTATTATAACCGGACCGTGATCGACCGGCTGCGCGCCGATGTGTGGGAGCCGGCGCGGGCACGGGGTTACCGGCGGATCGTGGTGGTGGGCGTCTCGCTCGGCGGTCTCGGTGCGTTGCTGAACGAACGCGATGCGGCGGGCTACGTGGATGCGATCGTGTTGCTCGCGCCCTATCTGGGCGACAAGGCGGCGTTGTTCGAGCAGATCAAAGCCGCGGGAGGTCCGGTGGCGTGGGCTGCCGGGCGGGCGTCGAAGGCAAAGGGCGTGGAGGAGGAGATCTGGACGTTTCTCGGCAACCGGTCGGCCGCGTTGCCGCCGACCTGGTTGCTCTATGGGCGCGAAGATTCACTGGCTCCCGGCCACCGGATGCTCGCGACGCTTTTGCCGCCGGGCCGCGTGACGGCCGTGGAGGGCAACCATGATTGGAAGACGTGGCTCTCGCTCTGGCGCAGGGTTTGCGTGGAGTCCGATCTGTTTGCCGCGGAGCGAGCCGGTCGGGCAACGGAGACGGGCGGCGGAAATTGATTGGACGAGGTGGTTCGCTGATATTCACGGGGCGGGGCGATTTGCGGCTCGGTTGTTTGAGTTCTGGGGGACTCCTCGTTAAGTGACGGCTCGACCGTTCTTCCATGACTTCACTTTCCTCTGGTTCCGCTCCGTCGTCCGATGCGCTTTCGCCGCGCACGCTTTGGCTCATGGCGATCGCGTGCGGCGCGTGCGTGGCCAATTTTTGCTACAACCAGCCGTTGCTCGGGGCGTTCGCGGTTTATTTCAACGCCACGGCTGCGCAAGTCGGCTGGGTCGCGATGGCTTCGCAGATCGGCTACGGTCTCGGCCTGCTCTTTTTTCTGCCGCTGGGTGACATCGTCGAGCGCCGCAAACTCATCCTTACGCTCATCTACCTGTGCGCGGTGACTCTGGTGGGCACTGCATTTGCGCCCAGCCTGTCTCTGCTGATCGTGGGCAACTTCCTCATCGGCATGACGTGCATGGGCGCGCAGATCCTCATCCCCATCGCCGTGGAAATGTCGCCGGCCAATGAGCAGGGCCGCACCGTGGGCGTGATGATGACCGGCTTGCTCGGCGGCATCCTGCTCGCGCGCACGCTCGCAGGTTTTGTCGGCGATCACTTTGGGTGGCGCGCGATGTTCGGCCTCGCCGCCGTCATGATGGTGGTGCTCGCGTCGCTCCTGCGCACACGTCTGCCGCATCGTCCGCCCACGGTCACGATGCGTTACCGCGATCTGATGGTTTCGTTGTGGCAGGTCTTGAAATCGCAACCGCGCCTGTGGCGTCCGTCGATCATCGGCGCGTTGTCGTTCGGCAGCTTCACGGCGTTTTGGACGAGCCTCTCGTTCCTCATGGCGGAGCACTTTCACCGCGGTTCCACTGAGACGGGATTATTCGGCGTCGTCGGTTTGGTGGGCGCACTGGCCGCTCCGTATTCGGGCAAGCTGGCCGACAAAAAGGGCGCGGCCTTCACCGTGACGCTCGCGCTCACCGTCATCCTCGCGGCGTTTGGCGTGATGTGGCTGTGGCTGACGATTCCCGGGCTCATCCTCGGCGTGTTGTTGATGGATGTGGGCGTGCAAACCGTGCAGGTGGCCGAGCAGGGCAAGGTGCTTTCGCTGATGCCCGAGGCGCGCAGCCGCATCAACACGCTCTACATGGTGAGCCGTTTCGTGGGTGGAGCGTTGGGCTCGCTGGTCGGTGCGCTGGCTTGGTCGCACAGCGGCTGGCCGGGTGTGTGCGTTGCCGCGCTCGGCATGAACGCGCTGGCGTTGGTGATCCACTTCGTCGCCAAACGCCGCGAGATTTCCGGCTTCGTGGCCGCGGGGCAGGGCGTGTAACGACGGGGTGCGACGCGTTGCTTTCATTCCAAGGCAGGGTGTTCCGTAAGATCCTTCACGAATCGGGCGCGCCTCGCGGTCGGAGGTGATTGCTGTCGCTCTTGGCGTGGGTCGCCGATAGGTTGGCGACGCCCCGCAGGATTATTCCATCCGGCGGCGCACACATTTATGGCTCGAATTCACAACCGTCGCACCGTCTCCACCGTCAACCGCGCTTACAGTCGTGACCCGCTCGAGCGCATCGAGTCGATCGCCGGTGTGAACTCCGATCTCACGCGCTGGTCGTTTTCGCAGTCGGCCGCCATCGAGCGTATCGAGGCCGGCACGGATGCCTTCACCATTAAAAGTGGCGGCGAAATCATCAAAGTCGTGGTGCACGTGCAGGGCGGCGAAAAGTATCTCCAGAGCGAACGCGAAAAAACCCACCCCGATGATCTGATCCACCTCACCGTGGCGCAGATCGCGAGCGACGAGCAGGCAGTGGCCGCCGTCTCGCAAACCGGCCGCCGCACCCGGCGGTGAGTGTTCGTCGCAGGGCGGTCTGGCCTCAGAACCGCCGATTACTTCCGGCGCAGTTGCAGGACGAGGGTGCGCGAGGCGCCGGTGTCGTCGATGCCGGTCAACGAGGCCAAGGCGAGTGTGTCGCCGGTGAAAGCGGGAGTTTTTACACGCTCGTAGGCGGTGAGCGTCGTGAGTGGCAGTAGCGCATGACTTGATGCGGCTGAGGCTCCTGCCTGCCAGGCATAGGGGAGTTCGAGTTTGCCTTGCGCGGTGGTTCTGACGGCGGCGGATGCTCCTTCGGGCTTAAGCATGAAGCGGATGGTCTTACGACCTTCGGGCAAAGTCCAAGGTCCCGCGACTGCGATCACGTTTTCACCAGCGGCATCGGACAAAACAACGGAGTAAGTTGCTTGGCTGGAGGCGGCCATTTGGAGCTTCCAGTTCTGTTTCCACGCACCGGTGTCTTCGTAATAGAGGAGGGATTCCACGGCGCGCGCTGCGGCGACTTCTTCCTTAGGCTTAGGAACGCCAAAGACGAGGGTGTAAGCGCCGTTGTTTCCCGCGAGATAGAGCGGCATGCGCGAGGTGGTCTTCGAAGCGCCGTCTGTGTGCGTGTGAGAGAACTCCAAGACTTTTACCGGTGTTACCGGGTAACTGAAGATCGTGGCGAAGCGGGTGAGTTCACCCTCGTTCAGATCGCGCACCACGTGCGTGGGCGGGGCGTCGGCGGGGGAGGGTTTTTGCGGGCTGTCGCGAAAGATCCACGTGTCGCCGGTGTGTGCGAGCAGATCGGGATGAACCAGCGGACGGAAGTGAGTGGCGTAGAGACCGTCGCCGATTGCGGCGGTAAAGGCTTCGACAAACGCGGTGAGCGGTTGCCCGGCTTGGGCGGTCAAGGCGGGGCCGGAGGGTGTTGCTGCGGAGGCGGACGGAGCAGGGCCGGATATGGTGAGGGACATCAGTGCGAAGAAGGAAAGTAACTGACCCGGATGTATGTGCGGTCGTTGCATGCCGGCCGGTGATGGCGTGCGGGCGTGTGGGTGTCGAGGCGAGAGGGTGCAAACAGAGCTTGAACACGCTGTGCACCAAGCCGCCGTCCACGCGGATGTCGGCGGCGGGAAGTCGTCGCGCTGCATGCAGCCCGCCGGGATTCAGGCTGCGGGGAATCCAACTCGTGATTAACGGGTGGTGGTAAGGGCTGAGTAGTTGGCTTCGCGCCGCCGTCTGAGGGCAGGCGAATAAATTGACAATAATGCCGGAGCGCATGATCGCTCTGGACCGTCTTTTTTCGCCCCGTCAGGTTCATTTTCCCCTCTCATGAACGCTCCTCAGTCTTCCGCGGTTGGTAGTTCCAACGCCAGTTCGACCATCGTGATTCTCGCCGCCACGCGCACGCCGTTGGGCGCGTTCCAAGGCTCCCTCGCATCCGCGCCCGCGTGGAAACTCGGTGCGACCGCCATTCGTGGCGCGGTTGCCCAGGCCGGCATCGCGTCGGCGGATGTCTCAGACGTGCTGATGGGCAACGTGCTCCAAGCCGGCCAGGGTCAGGCGCCCGCCCGCCAGGCCGCGCTCGCCGCCGGCCTTCCGCCTTCCGCCCGCGCCGTCACCATCAGCAAAGTCTGCGGCTCCGGCTTGCAGGCGGTGATGCAGGCCGCGCACGCGCTCGCGGCGGGCGACGCCACGCTGGTCGTTGCCGGCGGCATGGAGAACATGAGCGCCGCGCCTTACCTGATGCCGAAAGCCCGCGAGGGTTACCGCCTTGGCAACCAGCAGGTGATCGATTCGCTGGTCCACGACGGACTCTGGGATCCGTATAACAACCTCCACATGGGCAACTGCGCCGAGCAGTGCGCGAAGCGTTACAGCTTCACGCGCGAGCAGCAGGACGC
Organism: Rariglobus hedericola; assembly: GCF_007559335.1. Lineage (NCBI taxonomy): Bacteria > Pseudomonadati > Verrucomicrobiota > Opitutia > Opitutales > Opitutaceae > Rariglobus > Rariglobus hedericola. The sequence continues at coordinate 149,956 of NZ_VMBG01000003.1, read as the reverse complement.
CTACGCCATCGCGACCTTTCAGCGCGCCAATACTGCGCAGAAGAGCGGCGCGTTTGCCGCCGAGATCACGCCGGTCGAGCTGACCGACGCGCGTGGCAACGTCACCCGCGTCGAGCACGACGAGGGTCCGGCCAAGGTGAACTACGACAAGCTCCCCACGTTGCGCCCCGCCTTCGACAAGGCCGGCACGATCACCGCCGCCAATGCTTCCACGCTCAACGACGGCGCCGCCGCCCTCGTCCTCACCACGGCCGCCACCGCCGGCGAACGCGGCCTGAAGCCCGTCGCGCGCATCGTTTCCTTCGGCAGCCACGCGCACGAGCCGCTCTGGTTCACGACCGCGCCCGTGCAAGCCGCGCAGACCGCGTTGCAACGCGCTGGCTGGTCCGCCGCCGACGTCGATCTCTGGGAGGTCAACGAGGCCTTTGCGGTCGTGCCGATGGCCTTCGCGCAGGAAATCGGCGTGCCGCCCGAAAAACTCAACGTCAACGGCGGCGCCATCGCGCTCGGTCATCCGATCGGTGCGAGCGGCGCCCGCATCATCGTTACGCTACTCGCCGCGCTCCGCGCCCGCGGACTCAAACGCGGCGTTGCAGCCATCTGCATCGGCGGAGGCGAAGGCCTCGCGATCTGTGTCGAACTTCTCTGAGCCGTCCGCCAACCCGTCCCCGCCAGCCCTCAACTTTTCCCGCCGTGAACAAAGTCTACCCCAACGCCACCGCTGCACTCGCCGGCCTTCTTGCTGACGACCAGACCATCGCCGCCGGTGGTTTCGGTCTCTGCGGCATTCCTGAAAACCTCATCGCCGCCCTCCGCGACAGCGGAGTCAAAGGCCTGACCATCGTCGGTAACAACGCCGGCGTGGACGACTTCGGCATGGGTATTCTTCTCAAGACCCGCCAGGTCCGCCGCGTCTTCGCTTCCTACGTGGGCGAGAACAAAGAATTCGAGCGCCAGGTGCTCGCGGGCGAACTCGATCTCCAGCTCGTCCCGCAAGGCACGCTCGCCGAACGCCTGCGCGCGGGCGGCGCCGGTATCCCCGGTTTCTATACAAAGACCGCGGTCGGCACCCAGCTCGCCGCCGGCAAGGAAACCAAGTCCTTCGACGGACAGGACTACGTGCTCGAGCCCGCCATCCGCTCCGATGTCTCGCTGGTCAAAGCCTGGAAGGGCGACCGCGCCGGCAACCTCGTTTACCGGAAGACCGCGCGCAACTTCAACCCGATGATCGCCACCTGCGGACGCGTCACGGTCGCCGAGGTCGAGGAGCTGGTCGAGGTCGGCGAACTGGATCCCGATCACATCCACACGCCCGGCATTTTTGTCGACCGCATCATCCAAGGCATCCACTACGAAAAGCGCATCGAGATGCGCACCGTGCAGGGAGCCGCCGCCAGCAAGAAGGAGACGCCCGTCCGCGAATGGATGGCCCGCCGCGCCGCGCAGGAATTGCGCGACGGCTACTACGTCAACCTCGGCATCGGCATTCCCACGCTCGTCGCCAACTTCATTCCCGCGGGCATGAACGTCACGCTGCAGTCCGAGAACGGCCTGCTCGGCATCGGACCGTTTCCCGCCGAGGCCGCGGTTGATCCTGATCTCATTAACGCGGGCAAACAAACCGTCACCGCGCTGTCCGGCTCGTCGTTTTTCTCCAGCGCCGATTCCTTCGGAATGATCCGCGGCGGACACATCGATCTCTCTGTCCTCGGCGCGCTCGAGGTGGCCGAGAACGGCGACATTGCCAACTGGATGGTCCCCGGAAAAATGGTCAAAGGCCCCGGCGGCGCGATGGATCTCGTGGCCGGCGTGAAGCGCGTCGTCGCCGTGATGGAGCACTGCGCCAAGGACGGCAGCCCCAAGCTCCTCAAGAGTTGTTCGCTGCCGATCACCGGTCGCGCGGTGGTCAATCTGATCATCACCGACCTCGGCGTTTTCGACGTGAAGCCTAGCGGCGGACTCGTCCTGCGAGAGCTCAACACCGGCATCACCGTCGATGAAATCCGCGCCAAGACCGGCTGCGGCTTCGAGATCGATCTTTCACCCCGCGTATCCGTCTGACCATGACAACGCTCTCCGCCAGCCTGCCTTTGAAAAACAAATCCGCGGTCGTCACCGGCTCCACCAGCGGCATCGGCCTGGCGATCGCCCGCGCCTTCGCGCAGGCCGGCGCAAACGTCATGCTGAACGGCTTCGGCGACGCTGCGGCGATCAAGCAGATTTGCGACGACCTCGCCGCCGAGACTGGAGTGCAGGTGCGTCACCACGGCGCCGACATGAGCAAGGGCGACGAGGTCAAGGCCTTGATCGTCGACGCCGAGCAGGCGTTCGGCGCAGTCGATATTTTGGTGAACAACGCCGGCATCCAATTCGTCTCGCCGGTCGATGAGTTTCCGGAGGAAAAGTGGACCGCGATTCAGAACATCGTGCTCAACTCCAGCTTTCACGCGATCAAGGCCGTGTTGCCCGGAATGAAGCAGCGCAATTGGGGCCGCATCATCAACCTCGCGTCCGCGCATGGCTTGGTGGCGTCTCCGTTTAAGAGCGCCTACATCGCGGCCAAGCACGGACAGGTTGGCCTGACGAAGACGGTGGCACTTGAAGTCGCCGAGACCGGCATCACCTGCAACGCGATCTGCCCCGGCTACGTGCGGACTCCGCTGGTCGAGGCGCAGGTGGAGAACCAGGCGCTGGTGCACAACCTTCCGCGCGAGCGGGTGATTCGCGAAGTGATCCTCGCGACGCAGCCGAGCAAACGGTTCATCGAGGTCGAAGAAATCTCCGCGCTCGCGCTGTTCCTGTGCGGAGACCTCGCGCGCTCGATCACCGGCACCGCCATCGCGATCGATGGCGGCTGGACGGCGCGGTGAGCGGTCAAACGATGCCCGTCGCGTAATACACTGCGATGACCACGCCGACGGCGGACGTCTTGATGCAGGTGATCGCGAAGATGTCCTTGTAAGCCTGGCGATGCGTCAGGCCGGTCACGGCGAGCAAGGTGATGACCGCGCCGTTGTGCGGGAGTGTATCCATGCCGCCGCTGGCCATGGAGGCCACGCGATGCAGGACTTCGGGCGGAATCCCCGCGGCGTTGGCGGCGGCCAGGAATTGGTCGGCCATGCCGGCGAGCGCGATGCTGAGTCCGCCGGAGGCCGAGCCCGTCACGCCGGCGAGCGTCGTCACGGTGGCGGCTTCGTTGATCAACGGATTCGGGATCGCCTTGAGTGCGTCACGAATCAGCAGGAAGCCGGGCAGTGTCGCGATGACCGCGCCAAAACCGTATTCTGCCGCGGTGTTCAACGAGGCGAGCAACGCGCCACCCACGGCAGCCTTGGAACCCTCGGCAAATTTTTTGGCGACGGTGGAAAAGCTGAATGCGAGCACCGTGAGGATGCCGAGCAAGAGCGCGCCTTCCACCGCCCAGATCGCGGTAATCGCGGGGACCTGTGTGACCAGCGGCGCCTTCATTCCGGCCAGCATCGTTTCGTGAGTGGCGCCGTAGAATTTAGGAATGAGGTGGGTGAGCACGGTGTTGCCCACGCCAACCACGAGCAGTGGCAGCATCGCAATCCACGGGGAAACGGTGGAGCCAACCGACGCGGCCGCCTCGGGCTCGTTGCTGTGTCCGCTGCCGTAGCCTTCGCCCGCCGCGGCGGCTTTACGGCGGCGCCATTCGAGGTAGGTGAGGCCGACGATCAGGATAAACACGCCGCCGATCACGCCGAGCCAGGGGGCGGCCCAGGTGTTGGTGTTGAAGAACGAAGTCGGGATGATGTTCTGGATCTGAGGCGTGCCCGGCAGCGCATCCATCGTGAAGCTGAAGGCGCCCAGTGCGATCGTGCCCGGGATGAGTCGCTTGGGGATGTTGCCCTGGCGAAACATTTCCGCAGCGAACGGATAAACTGCGAACACCACGACGAAGAGCGAGACGCCGCCGTAGGTGAGCACCGCACACACGCAGACGATCGACATGATCGCGCGTTGCGGGCCGACCACCCGAATCACCGAGGCGACGATCGCTCGCGAAAAGCCGGAGATTTCGATGACTTTGCCGAAGACCGCGCCGAGCAAAAACACGGGCAGGTAGAGTTTCACGAAGCCCACCATTTTTTCCATGAACAGCCCGGTGAAGACCGGCGGCACCGCGGATGGATCGGTCAGGAAGACCGCGCCGAGCGCGGCGACGGGCGCGAAAAGGATCACGCTGTAACCGCGATAAGCGACCAGCATGAGGAACAGCAAAGCGCCGACAGTGATAAGCAAACTCATGGTGCAGGGGTGATGCTCCAAGGACGGACCGCAAGGGTGGGCGGACCGGGTTGGGCGGGGGGAGTCCCGATTAAAAAAGCAAACCGTAGCGAAAATCGATGATATTGATCAAGGTGTTCGCGGCCCAACCTAACGCTTGGGGGTTTTTAAAACACACTGCGCACCAGGCCTCCGTCCACGCGGAGGGCAGCACCGTTGATGGCCGAAGCGCGGGCACTGCTCACGTAAGTGACAAGGTCGGCGATTTCCTCGGGGTTGATCAGGCGCTCGATGAGTGAGGTCGGGCGGTTTTGCTGCATAAACTTCCGCTGCGCATCGGCGGGGGCGAGGTCGGGGAAAATATCCTGCACGAATTTCTCAACGCCTTCGGTGAGTGTGGAGCCGGGGAGCACGGCGTTGACGGTGACGGCGGTTCCCTTGGTGAGTTCGGCGAGACTGCGCGCGATGGAGAGCTGCATGGTTTTCGTCGCGGCGTAGTGCGCCATCTCGGGCGACGGGCTGATCGCGGATTCGCTGGAGATAAAAATCACGCGACCGGTTTTCTTCGCGAGCATGCCCTTCAAATAATGCCGCGCGAGACGCACGCCGCTCATGATGTTGACCTCGAAGAGGCGTTGCCAGGCTTCGTCGGTCTCGTCGAAGAAACCGACGGCTTCGTAGATGCCGAGGTTGTTCACGAGGATGTCCACCTCGGGGAATTGGTTGAGCGTATGCTCCACGCCTTGCAGGTCGCCGTTGTCCGCGGCCAAGGCTTCGAGTTTTGCGTCGGGAACACTGGCGAGGATGTCACCCAAGGCGGCGTTCACGGAGGCGGCGGAGCGGCCGTTGACGATGACCGTGGCGCCTTCGCGGGCGAGGGTGCGGGCGATTTCGCGGCCGATGCCTCCGGTGGAGGCGGTGACGAGGGCGAGTTTACCGGTGAGTTGGAGATCCATGGCGAGAGCCTAGGCGACGTTGGTAAAAGGTAAACCGGCGGAACGCTTATTGCCGGAAATTTAACCTGACGGTTTCCGCGCGGGGTGCGTTCGTGTGCTCACGGTGCAGGATGATGCGTTGACAGGTCAGGCGCGAAAGCTGGAGTGGGGGCTGCCGGTCCGCTGCCGAATTCCGCCCTTGGCACGTGACCGCTGGTGCTTCGGCGCCTAAGTGCCGACGATCGAGCCCCGCCCGGCTCTCGTCGGCACTGCTTTTTTAAACGCTCAAGCGCCGGTGCATCCCCCGCTCATGGTGCTCCAGCGTTTTTGCAGCTCCTCGGGAGAAACCTTTTCGATCTCGTGCTGCAGCATCCATTGATGGCCGAAGGGATCGGCGATGCTGGCGCTGCGGAAGCCGTAGAATTGGTCGGACGCGGGCATGAGCACGGTGGCACCGACGGAGACGGCGCGTTCGAGCGCGGCATCGGCGTTGTCCACCATCAGACAAAACGTGATGGGCGAACCGCTCAACGTGAGTGGGGACTTGTTGCCCCACTGGGGGTTCTCGTCGTTGAGCATGACGAGATTGCCCCCGATGAGGATTTCGGCGTGACCGATCTTGCCGCTGGCTTTGTCCGTCAGGCGTAAACGCTCGGTGGCCCCGAAGGCGGCTTTGTAAAACTCAATGGCCTGCGCCGCGTTATTGACACTGAGGTAAGGGCTGAAGGCCGGATAATTGGTGGGAGTGCTCATGGGATGGGTGATGAGGGTGGCTACATAGAGTCAACGAACCAGACGGGCTGGTTCGGACAAAATATGTTTTTCGCACCGCAATCCGACCGCGGGGGGCTAGCCGTTACAGGAAAGCCGGCTGCGGCTCGCGGCCTTCGTCGATGTCGTGCATGTCCACGTAGGTCTGCACATCGGCGCGGTCGGGGATGCCGGCGGCGGCTTTTTCGGCGGTGACTCCGGGCGTGCCGCTGTCGCGCCAGCCGCGTTTGAGCAGAAAGAGATTCCAGACAAAGACGTGTTCGGCGTTGAGCGGCTGGCGTCCGGCGAAGAGGTCGTCGAAAATTTCCTCGGCGGTGCCGCCCTTGAGCGTGCGGGTTTTGACGAGGTCGTAAGTCACATCCCAAAAGCGGCAGAAGCGGGAGTCGAAGCTGGTGACATCGGCGAAGCCCAGGTGGCCGGCATAATCGGCGGGGAGCTGGCCGGCGGCGTGGAGGCGGATTTTGTCCACCATGCGGGCGAAGTAAACGACGCCGCGGGTTTTGACGTGATCACTGACGGGGAATTGAGTGCTCATGGTATTAACGGAATAAGCGGACCAGGCTTTTAACGCAAAGATCCAAAGAGTATTCACGGTGGGCGCCTGCACTTGCCCGCGGTGGCGAGATGGTGCTGAGTCGGCGCACCTTGTCGCTTCACCTTCCTCCTCCCGTCGTCCTCCGGTTCAGCCTTGCGCTGGGATTGCTCGCCACGGCGGGCGGTCTGCGGGCCAAAGACGTGTATGGAAACAACACGGCGTGGACCACCTCCGACAGCACCATTCGCGACATCCAAATACAGCGGAATCGCGCGGAACGGCCCGGCCAGTGGTGGGACGGTTTTGCCGCCGGCCCTTCGCCCGCTTCATATAAGGAACAGCAGGCATTGCGCCGCCGCCAGGAGGCCGACGAACAGCGCCGGCAGGACGAGCAGGCCGCTTGGGACCGCTACGAGCGTATCCGCGAAAGCACTCCACCCAAGCCGGTCAGCTACCGTGAATATTTGGAATCGCGGGTGAACCGGAACAGCGACCGTGCCGCGCAGGAAGAACTCGCGTTTTATCTATCGTCAATCGGCGAAGGCGCCGCAGCCGTCCCGCATCTGGAGATAGTGGTGTTTCTCAAGCGCAGCGAGCGCGCCGGCGAGGCCGCCTGGCAACTTTTCCGCATCGCCGCACCCAACGGAGCCCAACCCGATGCCAAGCGCGCCGCCAAATACCTGAAAGAAGCGATTTCGCTGGGGAATCCGGACGCGATGTTCACGCAGGCCCGCGGATGGATTGCCGGTGACAAGAAACTGGGCATCGAGCCGGACCTGCCTCGCGGATTGGCGCTGATGGAGAAGGTCCTGCACTCGGATGACCCGTGGCATAACACCAAGGCCAGTCAGATCCTCTTCAAAGAATACGCCCTCGGCCTGCACGGTCCGGTGGAGCCGGCGAAGGCGATCGCCGTGGCGCGCCACCTGCGAACGCTTACGAGCAACGGCGCGTTGGAAAACTGGCAGGAGGACGCGATGGTCGAATTCCTCATCGCCAGCCCCGGCGGTTGGGCGGAACACCACAAAGAAATCATTGCCGCGATCAGCGGTAATTTCAGCACGATCTTTAATCCCGACAAAGCCGAGCGGCTCGTGCGCATTCACCTCGGGCTCGATCCCGAGACGCGCCCCTATGCGCCCATCGATCCCAAGAAAGGCGCCGAAGCGCTCTGGGGATTGGCGCGCCAGGATCCGGCCCGCGCGAAAAATTACCTGCCGGCGATCCTCCTGCCCGGCCCGGCGCACAATGCCGCAGGCGCGTTTACCGTGCTCGAAGTCCTGCGTGAGAAGCAGCCGCGCGAAGTTCTCTGGATTCGCACCTCGGCCGAGCTGCTGGCGAATGCCTATGGCGATTCGTTCAAACCTGAAGACCTCGCGCTCTATCTCGACGGGCTGGAGAAAAAAGCCGAGACGCCCGCGCAACTCCTCGCCATCAGCCAGTTTTTCGCGACCGGTGGCAAAGACGTCCCCGCGCAACCCGAGCGCGCGGACCGTATTCTAAAACGCGCCGTGGACGGACTGCGCGCCCAGCTCGAAAGGAGCCGCGCAGAAAGCTCGGCCAGTTATGAGCTCGCGCGGTTGCACGTCCTCGGGCTGGGCGTGCCGCGCGATATTCCCACCGCGATCGCGCTGTTGAAAAGCCACGGTTCGTCGAATGAGCCACCCGCGATTTTGTATCCACACCGCGTGCTGTTGGCGTCTATTTATCTGTCGGGTTACGGCGTGGGCCGGCAGCCGCGCGAGGCGCGCTCGCTCCTCAGTTATCCGGCGCGCCACGGTTACGTGCCGGCGCAGGCGGCCTATGCCGAGATGGCGCTCAATTGGCCTGCCGATGACCCGTGGGACGACGGCGACCGCGAAGAGGCGTTTCGTTACGCCAAGGCGGCCGCGGAGAGCGGCGACACGCGCGCCCGCCTCACGCTGGCACGTTGTTACCAAGACGGTTTCGGCACGGCGGCGGATCTCCAGCAAGCGCTGGCGATCTACGCCGACGGAGCGAACGCCGGTGTGTCGGGCGCGCTCGCGGGCCTGGCGGTGCTTCGGTTCGATGAATCGGGTCCGTGGCACGACGCTGCCGCCGGCTTCGCTGCCGCGCAGCGTGCCGCCGATCTCGGCGACGCGGAGGGCACCTTCGTGCTCGGACAATGTTGGGAAGACGGCCACGGCACGAAGCCGGATTCCGCGCGAGCGCTCGCGGTTTACGAGCAGGCTGCGCGCGCCGGACATTGGGGATCCGCCGTGGCGGCGGCCAAGCTACTCACCGTGAGCGCCCCGCCCGTCGTGCCTGACGCTGCACGTGCGATCGCGGTGCTCGAACAAGCCGCGGCCAACGCGACCAATGACCAGCAGTTCAACTTGGTGCAGCTTCTCCTCGGCGAAGCCTTCCTGCCGGAGGACAAACCTCGCGCGCGTCGCTGGGCGCGCATCGCCGCCACCAACGGCTCCGAGGAAGCCGAGTGGCTCTTCCGTCCCGGCCAGACCTTCGGCGATGAGCCCGGAATTTCGAAGGCCAATTAAGCTGCCTGGGTTTTGATGATGACCTTAGCGGGCACTGGGCGGGTGCTCGCGCACCGGTTTGTGTGCGCGGAATAAATCGAGGTGGGCCTGGTAAATTGGAGATTTTTCACCGGGCGTTTCCATCGCTTTGATCATCTGTTTTTCGGCTTCGATGAAATCGCCCGTTTCCGCGTAGGCCGCGGCGAGCGTATCGATAATCGCGGCGGTTTTCCATCCATCGAGGTCACAGGCGCGGCGGGCGAGCTTGATCGCCCGAGCCCCGTCCCGCACCTCGGGCTCGGGGCAAGTCGCGAGGATCCAGGCCAGATGATTGAGGTTTGACGGATTTTCCTGCGCCGAGATCAACTGGTTAAGAAGGTCGCGAGTCAGCGCATATTCCCCTCGCGCTAAGCGGAGAGGGATTTCCAGAGACAGCGCCCACACGTTCGCAGGGTCTTTGGCGCGGATCTTTTCAAGTGCGAGGAGTGCCGTTGCCTCGTCCTTGTCAATGAGTGCGCGGTAAGCATGTGCAGCCTGCCATGCCGGTTGCCACGGAGCCCAAAACAGAACCGCAAGGGCGGCGACTCCGAGCACGAGACACGCGGCGCGAGCTTGTTTTTGAAAACGATGCGGATACCAGGCGGCACCGACCAACAAGCCTGACACGAGGCCACCCAGGTGGGCGAAATTGGCGATGTTGAGAACCTTTGTATAGGTGAGTGCAAAACACGCGACGAGCCACCCGATCATGAGCAGCCGGGTGTTGCCGGATAACACGCGACGGAAGTCCGGGTGTCGGGATTGGTTCACGAGCAAGAAACCAAAGAAGGCGTAAGCAACACCGGACATACCCACGCCGGGCTGGCCGGCGATCGCGAGTTCCGCGATGCTGCTGAATGCGGCGGTCCCGAGGAAGAGGAGCAGGAAACGAAACGAGCCGAGTTCGCGCTCCAGCAAGCGGCCGAGCAGCCAGATCCAGTAGCAGTTAAATACGAGATGCATCACTCCGCTGTGGATAAAAGCGCTACCCAGAAGGCCCCACCATTTCCGGGCGATCCAGATCTCGCCGCCATTGGTGTAAAGCCAGGTGTAAGTCGGGTCGGGCAGGAGATGCGCCGAGATCGTGACAGCTACGCTGGCGATCACGAGTAGCAGGCACACGAGGGGAAACCGTCCCTCGAGCAGGCTCCAGACATGAAGCACCTTTTTGGTGGCCTGATGTTCTTCGAGATCAGGATTGGCCGAGGATAATTGATCGCGAGCGGGATCTGGAAGCTGCGAGTCTTCAGGCGTTGGCATGGACGGAGACTCGGACATCAGCCAATCCCATGCGCAAGCACCTAGCTGTTGGCGCTTATTTGTGTTCCGGGGGCAGTGCGAAGGAAAGGCCGCGGCCCAGGCAGGCGAGGGAGACCGAGAAGTGGCTCTCTTTGGGGAAAAGGGTGTAGTCCACGGTGACATGTTCAGGATCGAGAACCTTTAGGCGGTCGGCCAGCTCGGAGGCGTTGTCGATCATTCGGCTGCTACTCGCCCACTCCAACTGCTTGGGATCGGTGCCGCGGTATTGTTCACCTTCGGCCGTGGTGAGGAGGAGTTTCAGCTTCAACGTCCCGGTCTTCGCCTTCTGTGTGAACGTGGCTTCGTCGGCAAGGACGGCGCGGTTGTTCCAGAAGATGGCGGGGCTGGCGGACACGTAGGTTTGGTAAGCATCCGGATTCCGGAAGAGTTGGCGGAGCACGGTGATGCCGCCGAAGGATTTTCCGTAGAGCGTCTGTTTCGACTTATCCACCGGGAGTTTCTTTTCCACGAACGGTTTGATCTCGTCCTGGATCATTTGGAGAAAGGCGTCGCAGTCACCCGGTTCGCTTTTGCCCGGGGTGTTGGCGGGATCGGCGGGCACGGACAGGTCGAGGCTGCGCAGGTCGCAGTGGCTCTTGTAGTCCTCGGTCGGATACCCGATGCCCACGATGATGGCGGATTGGAGACGGTCACCGGCCTCGGTGGTGAAATCCACGGCGGGGCGGAAATACCAATAGCCATCGAGGATATAGACGACCGGATATGATTTGGCCGGGTCGAGGTTGTAGGGAGCGGCGATCATCAACCGGTAGGTGCGCCCGGTGATTTTGGAGGTGAAGTCATAGCGCGTTTCGCGCGACGAAGTAAGCGGGGAGGCCTCTTGGATTTCGTCCAAGGCCGGGAACGGTGTCTGGGCCGAGGCTCCGGTGGAGAGAAAACCTAAAACCCACACGGCCGCGAACACGGGGCGTAAGAGGGACGACATGGAGGCAGGAAAAAGGGAAAGAGGGGGAAGAGGAAGCACTGAAGGAACCGGGGGGGGCGGATTGCCAAAATCAACAATCAGCGGCCTGACCTCGTTGGCTCGATACACAGCTTCGGCCTGTTGAAGAAAAAGAAAGTAGCAAGTCGCGGCCCCAACCCGTCGTCACGCTGAGAATATCGGCGGCGTCACCGTTGGGGAGCTTTTGGCATTCCTGCAAAAGCTTGAGGGCGCTCTGACAGGTCGTGGGCGGGGGGCGCACGTGACGGGGATCCGTTATTGGCCAGTGCGTAGGCGAGGTTGGCCAATGAGCGCTTCAGTGACCGGGTTTAGCGGTAAAACCGGCGTGGTTCTTCAGGGTTAACGATGAAGGATACGGTTTTTCCTGCGGGCTGAGGCAGGCCGATCGGAGTCCAGTGTTCAAGATCCAAGGAGGTCTGGACTTGAGAGAATGAGCCATCGACCGGTTGGATAAGCAGGTCGATCACGTTTCGTTGCAGGGATATCGGTCCCCATTGGCCGCTCACCGGATCCCGACCTTGAAAGCCGGTAAAAAACGAAGCTGTTCTCGAAGATGCCGTTAAGGGCGGGCGTAGTCCTGTGATGATTCTGGTGGCTGGCAGCACCACCCGATGAAGGACTGTTCCTGAGCCCGTGCGGCGTAAAAAATAAAAAGAGGTAGGGGTGTTAGCACTGCTAATGTATCCATCATCTGAATATGAATAAAAACTGAAGGTTTGCAGATAATCGTCCGAGCATACGATGAAATGCCGGGTTGCGCCGCCCTCCGTGGATGTTTGTTGGAAGAAGCCGACACTGGATTCGCCGTCCCAGGTAAAAACCATTCGATCGAGGCGGGGCGTATTGTAGCGCGAGCCAGTCGGGGTGGTCGCATCGGCCATGCCGTAGCCGTTTGCCGAAAAAGGGATGTCGTATCTTACGCGTTCGCCTTCTTCGTGCATGAAAGAAATGGAGGAGGTGAGGAGATCCCAGAAAAACAGACGGTTATCAGATGTCTGTTGAGGAAAGGTCGCCCCCAGGCCGACTAAAAGATCCAGATTATTCATGGGCTGGGCGGGCACGACGAACTCGGTCCAACTTATCCCGTCTTCCGATCGTAGGAGTGTATCGGTTGAAAAAACGGAGGTCCTGGTTTTCAGGCCATAGAGCGGGCCGCTTCCAACGAGCGACTTGAACTCGGTGGGGCCGAGCGAAAAACTTCGGGCATCGCGATCAAATCGGATCAGCGCCGGATCGGACGGTTGTCCCATAATAATCGCCGTGCCGCCGCCAAACAAAGACCACTGGACGCCGAGATTAACGAGCACCGAGCGATTGACGAAAACGATTTCTGTCGAGCTGACCTTGGACGAAGAGTCGATCGTCCGGATTTGTCCGATGTTGGTCCAACTTCCCGAGAGAGTCTTTTCCCAGAGATAAATGCTGGGGTTGGTGTCTGACTCCGTGCCGGTGGCCACTGCGTAAAAAACGCCGTCTGATGAGACGGCGAGCCGGAGGGTGCGTGCGGGCAACGCGAACTCGGTGTTGGTGACCGGGGCGTCCCCATTTACGACCCGACGCGCAAAGGCCAAATCTCCATAACGGCAGGCCCAGATCTGGCCTCCGTTTGAAAGCAGCTCCGTGTAGTTTTCTGTGTAAGATGCGACCTGAGTGGGTGTGGATGCCGTGGAGTTGAGAGCACCAAAAAGGACGAACAGGCAGACTGTGAAAAAGCGGGAAAGGTGAGTGTTCATGGGATGCTTGTCCCTGAATGCCAAGGGATGCATGACACTCAATCGAACGGGTGAGCCTGAGGGCGATTCTTTTGCGATATACCGGCTGGGATTCCCGATAAATGAAAAGTTGCCGCAGGGATTTTGAGTTTCTGGCAAGGCCTTTGCCCACTCTAATCCAGTTTCCAGCAACCCGGATTCGGCTCACCCGGACCTGCTTTTTAAAGGCCAAGTTTTTATTCGATGGTGAGGGTGAGGCGCGCGAAAAGCTGCGGACGATCGATTGGAGTAAAACCCCGCTTGGGCCCGTGGAGCTCTGGCCTCAGAGCCTGCGTTTCACCGTGGGTATTTACCTTAACAACCGTTTCTCCACGTCGGTCTGGTGGGGGCGTGGTGCTGCGCGAAATCCGCGCCGATGGAACTAGCAACGCCATCTCTGTGGGGTTTCTTATTTCCTCTAGTCAAGCGGTGCGCGTTCGCCCCTGTTGCCTAGCCCAGCCTTTTGATTTCGGGGGATACGGCGTAATCAGGGATTTAATCCCTTTGGTTCGACGCCAGAGATTTCCAGCACGAATCCGGTGAAGCCGTAGCGACGGAGCAGTTGTGCCTTGGTCAGCTTTTCCGGACCGATCATGGGATCGCCCACGTCAAAAACGTCACCTTGGCGTTTGATTACGGCGATGAAATGTCCGCGACCGCCTACGGTTACGCCTACTATGGCCGGTAGATTCATAGTTTCGGGGAAACTGCTCGCATTGAATGCAAACCGAGCCTGCAAACCGCGTGACCGGATGTAGCGAGCGAGATACCAAGCCTCGGTCCCGCCTACATAGGTGTGCGCGGCGCGCGCGATTTCGTGTTCTTGCGCCGAAACATCCAATGCCTTCAGCACGGTAGCGGTGCTCGCCGGCCCGCAGCTCGAAAGCGTGCTTTGGATGCACACGTCGTGGGTCCAGGTTTGATGAAGCGACTCCGTGTTCAACGGCCCGAAGACCGGTTTCAGAAAAGGTCCCCACGACACCCCGACGGTGGCTAAGAGTGGCAGCACCAGCATACGTCGATGTAGAAGAGTTGCCCAGAATCCGCCAGCCGCGCCCATCGGGATCACCCAGCCTTCAATGCCCGGCCACGAACGGATTTCGTAGAACCAAGCTGCCTCCGGCACCCAATGGAGGTAATATAGGGCGTTGTAGCCCGCAGGTAATGCCAGGACCGCCGTCAGAATAAACCATCGCCAACGTTTACGAATGGGTAGGGTCGATGCTGATCGATATGTGACCGCAAATACTGCGAGGCCCAGTGCCGCGCAGATAAGTCCAAAGTAGTTGGGATACATTGAGGTTGGCGGGAATGTGGGGCGGATAACAAGGAAGGGGGATTTTCAACGACCAGTTAAGGGGAGCGATACCAGCTCATGGATATAGATGTATATGCGTAATTCGTGAGACTCTGGGGAGTTCTTCACCGGCTTCGACCCTGCCATCTCTGCGGATGCAGACGCAAGTGACGGACCGTCGAGATTTCAGGTGATGCTACCGCTTGGGCTCCCCGCCCACGTCAGTGCGTAGTCGGCGACTTCTTCCCAGCCTTTTTCGGCGATGAGGTAGTGGCTGCGGGAGGGGAATTCTTTGTAGGCGGTGATCGACGGCGAGGCGCGGTGCTCCGCGTAGATTTTGCGGCTGAGGGCGGCGGGCATGATGACGTCTTTTTCTCCGCCGATGACCAAGAGCGGGGCGCGGGTGGGGTTCTTGAAGTTGACCGTGGCGAGTGACGCGGGCGTGACGTTGGACAGCGCGGCTTGGAAGATCGCTTTGCCGGGCGCGGCGATGGCTTGCTCCGCGTAGGCGGCGCGGGCCTCGGCTTCCGGTAGTGTGTTGGCGAATACGCGGTGCCAGCGGGCGAAGGGGAAGAGGTAGGTGCTTTTCGCGTTGAAGGGGTTGATCAGCGCGGGGGTGAGGGCTTCGTAGGTCGAGAACGGGAGAACGTAGATTCCTTTGGGCGGGACGGAGTCGATGGCGACGGCGGCGGAGGCGAGTCCGCGGTCGGCGAGGAGTTGGGTGATGAGTCCGCCGAAGGAGTGGCCGATGATGATGGGCGGGGCGGGGAGGGCGCGGATGATTTTTTCGTAGTGGGCGACGACTTCGGCGATGCCGGTCGCGGCGAAGGCGGAGGGGTCGCGTTGCATGTCTTCGACTTCTCCGGTGATGCCGGGCCAGGCGGGGGCGAGGACGTTGTAGCCGCGGGCTTCGTAGCGGGTCTTGAACTTTTCCCACGAGCGCGGGGTGACCCAGAGGCCGTGGATGAGGAGGATGGTTTTCATGGGTGGAGCGAGAGGTCGGAGTTTTAGGAGGGTGTCGCGCGAAGTCGGGCAAAGGGCGCGAAGGATGGAGGGTGGAGGAGCCTTCGCGTCCTTGGTTTGTCCTCCGCGCGACACCTTTCGGGGATGGTTACGCTTGGGCGAAGGCGAGGACGTCGGCGTTGAAGCGATCCTTGTGGGTGTCGGCCAGGCTGTGGTCGCCGCCTTCGTAGATCGTGAGCGTGCCGTTCGGCAGCAGCTTGATCGACTCGTGGGCGGAGGCACCGATGGGCACGATCTGGTCGTCGTCGCCGTGGATGACGAGCGTGGGCACGGTCATGTTTTTCAGGTCTTCGGTGAAGTCGGTTTCGGAGAAGGCTTTGATGGAATCGTAGGCGTTCTTGAAGCCGGACTGCATGCCTTGGGCATACCAGGATTGGATGAGGCCTTGCGAAACCTGGGCGCCGGGTCGGTTGAAGCCGAAGAAGGGGCCGCTGGCGACGTTGAGGAAGAACTGGGCGCGGTCGGCGAGGTAGGCGGCGCGGAAGCCGTCGAAGACTTCGAGCGGGAGACCGCCGGGATTTTTGTCGGTCTTCACCATGATGGGCGGGACGGCTCCCATGAGGACGGCTTTCTTCACGCGGGCGGTGCCGTGGCGGCCGATGTAGCGGGCGACTTCGCCGCCACCGGTGGAGTGGCCGACCATGACGGCGTCTTTCACGTCGAGCTTTTGGAGGAGCTCGGCGAGGTCGTCGGCGTATTGGTCCATGTGGTTGTTGTTCCAGGGCTGGGAGGAGCGGCCGTGGCCGCGGCGGTCGTGGGCGATGACGCGGTAGCCGCGGGAGGCGAAGAAGAAGATCTGCGGATCCCAGGCGTCGGAGCTGAGGGGCCAGCCGTGGCTGAAGGTGATGACGGGGCCGTCCTTGGGGCCGAGGTCTTTGTAGTAGATAACGGTGCCGTCGGTGGTGGTGAGGGTGTTGTGGCTCATGGTGGTGTCTTTCGTTTTTTGGATTTGGTTTTTCTGAGGAAGGATTGGTTGGGCCGGCGAACCGGGTGGCTCGCTTGGCATGACAACACTCTAGCGCAGATCGTGCAGGGCGTGAACGCCAAGGAGCCGACGATTTGTGCCAAAACGCGGAAAGGGCCGTTTCGGTTGAAACGGCCCTTTCTGTGTATCCAATTACTAACTACGCGTTGCGGAGCTCAGGCGTCGAAGCCGCCGTCGATGGTGAGGTTGGCGCCGGTGACGTAGCCGCCGTCGGGGCCGGCGAGGTAGGAGACGAGGCCGGCGACTTCCTCGGCGCGGCCGTAGCGGCCGAGGGCCATGATCTTGGTGAGGCTGTCGGCGAAGGGGCCGTGGGCGGGGTTGAGGTCGGTGTCCACGGGGCCGGGCTGCACGTTGTTGACGGTGATGCCGCGGGGGCCGAGATCGCGGGCGAGGCCCCGGGTGAAGCTGGCGACCGCGCCCTTGCTGAGTGCGTAAACGGAGCCGCCGGCGAAGGGCATGCTGTCGGCGTTGACGCTGCCGATGTTGATGATGCGGCCGCCTTGGGGGAGGTGGGCGGCGGCGGCTTGCGAGGCGACGAACACGCCGCGCACGTTGACGGCGATGGTGCGGTCGAAGTCGGCGAGGGTGAACTGGTCGATGGGCGCGATGGCGAGGATGCCGGCGTTGTTCACCATGATGTCGAGGCGGCCGAGGACCTTGACGGTTTCGGCGACGGCGGCCTGCACGGCGACGGGGTCGGCGCTGTCGGCCTGGAGGGCGAGGGCGCGTCCGCCGGCGGCCTCGATCGCGCTGACGACGGCGGCGGCCTTGTCGGGCGAACTGGTGTAGGTGATGGCGACGGCGGCACCGTCAGCGGCGAGGCGTTTGGCGATGGCGGCACCGAGTCCGCGGGAGCCGCCGGTGACAAGGGCGACCTTGCCGGCGATGTTCTTAACGTTTGAGGAGACGGAGGATGCGGTGGTGGAGGCGATGGCGTTCATGATTTTGGATGAGTTGATTTGTTAAAGACAGGTTGTTTTGTAACGAACGGTATAAAAATAGGCCGAGAGGTGTTCGTCAATGCTTTTATACCGAAAGGTAAATATTTATTTGAAAGGGTGGTTTTCCGCTCCTTACTGGTCGGTATGAAAGCAGAAAACGAAAGCGCAGTTCCCTCTCCCGTGGCCGTGGGACGTCCGCGAGCCTTTGACGTCGATCAGGCGTTGGCGAGGGCGTTGGAGGTTTTTTGGCGCAAGGGCTATGCGGCCACGTCGCTGACGGATCTCACGGAGGCGATGGATATCAACAAGCCGAGTCTTTATGCGGCGTTCGGCAACAAGGAGGCGCTGTTCCGGAAGGCGGTGGATCTCTACGAAAGCGAGCGGGCGCCGGTGGCGATGGCGGCGTTGGCGGAGCCGGTGGCGCGGGTGGCGATCGAGCGGTTGCTCAACGTGATTCTGGAATCGCACACGCATCCGGACAATCCGCCCGGTTGTCTGGTGGTGCAGGGAGCGTTGCCGAGCGGCGCGGAGGACGAGCCGATCGCGCGGGAGCTCCAGCAACGTCGCGCGGCCACGCAGGGCGCGATTCGCGAGCGGCTGGAGCGGGCGAAGGCGGAGGGCGAGCTGGCGGCGGACACTGATCCGGCGGATCTGGCGCGGTATGTGTTTACGGTCATCGAGGGCTTGGCGGCGCAAGCGCGAGACGGCGCAACCCGCGAGGAGTTGCGCCGTCTGGTCGCGCTGGCGATGCGCGCGTGGCCGGCGGCGTGAGGATGCCGGTCGGCGCGGGGCGTCGGATGTCGTTTAGCGGACGCCGCCGGCGATTGTGTGGGTTTCGCCGGTGACCCAGCTGGAGTCGTCGGAGGCGAGGTAAACGACGGCGGGGGCGATGTCGTCGGGCTGGCCGATGCGGCCGAGCGGGGTGGAGGCGGCGACGGCGTCTTTGCCCTGCGACACCGGCGAGGCGTGCAGGCCTTCGGTCTCGACGAGGCCGGGGTTGATGGAGTTGACGCGGATTTTGCGGGCGCCGAGTTCCTTGGCGAAGGAACGGGTGAGGCCGTCCACGGCGGCCTTGGTGGCGGCGTAGACCGAGACGTTGGCGCGCTGGCGAAAGACTCGCGGCTTGAGGCGTATCCGCTGGAGGCTCTCGACGGAGCGGAGCACTTGTGGGCGCTGTCGGCGGCACTGGCCCGTGTGGCGCAGACGTCGCGCGAGGCGATCCGCGCGGCGGAGAAGGCCGGCGACGCGGTTACGGTGGATGTGTTCACCGAAGTGACGCGCGGGGTCGATACGCTGCTCTGGAAGGTCGAGGCGCACGTGGCGCTAGAACCGCGATGGGAGCCGGCCGCAGAGAGCGGACGCTGAGGCACCGAAGCGTCACGCAAACCGCATCAGACTCGCGCGGAGTTGCGTGGCGATTTCGGCGGGGGCGCCGCCGAAGTGGCGCTTGAACTCGCGGCTGAACTGCGAGGCGCTTTCGTAGCCGACCTGGAGCGCCGCGCCCGCCGCGCTCAGTCCGTCGTGCACCATCAGCATGCGGGCTTTGTGGAGGCGGATGGTTTTAACATATTGTAGCGGCGACGAGGCGGTCACGTTTTTGAAGTGGGCGTGAAACGTGGATACGCTCATGCCGGCTTCGCGCGCGAGCGTCTCCATGTCGTAGGTGCGCGCGTAGTCGGCGTGGATGCGGTTGAGCACGCGGGTGATCTGGCCGAAGTGACTCTGGGGTGCGGCGAGACCACGGAGGTTGGCGCCGAGCGGACCGGTGAGCACGCGGTAGGTGATCTCGCGCATGATCTGCGGGCCGAGGATGCGCGCGTCGTCGGCCGAGTGCAGGCACTCGAGCAGGCGCACGGCGGCGTTGCCCAACGCATCGTCGATCGGGGCGGATTCGATGGCTTGCGGGCGGGCGTCGTTGTCGGCGGGTGCGGACTCGATTTGCACAAGAAGTTCCGCGACGAGCGCGGGTGTGACGGCGATGGAAAGACCCAGCAGCGGGTTCTCGGGCGTGCCGAAGGTCTCGCATTCGAAGGGCAGTGGCGCGGTCAGAACAAGGTAGTTGTTGGCGTCGTAGACGAAGGTTTTTTCGCCGAGGCGTCCGGTCTTCCGGCCCTGTGCGACGATGACGATGCTGGGCTCATAGGTGATCGGTGACGGTGGCACGTGCGTGGCGGAACGCATGAACTTCACGCCGGGCAAACGCGACGCGCTGAAGCCGTGGCCCTCGGCCAGATCGGCCAGCAGGGAAGCCATGCGGGTGTTGGTGGTGAGTGTCGGGCGGTTGACGGCCATGGTGGTGGAATAGGCAATCATTTCGTCTAAAAAGGCAATTCTGGTCCGGGTGTTCGTAGAATCAGGCAATACTCCCGGAGGCCTGTGTATTGTGGGAAAACGTGGATTTCGATAAAGTGATGGCGTCGAGACCGAGGGAATGAGCCCCGACCGACACCCACTTAATACCATGTCCAACATCGCTCAAAAAGTCGTTCTCATCACCGGTGCCAGCAGCGGCATCGGCGAAGCCACCGCCCGCCTCCTCGCCGCCAAGGGCGCCCGCGTCGTTCTCGGCGCCCGCCGCACCGACCGTCTCGAAAAACTCGCCGCCGAACTCCGCGCCGCCGGCGGCACGGTCGAATACCGCACGCTCGATGTCACTAGTCTCGAAGACACGCAGACCTTCGCCGATTTCGCGCTGAAGACCTTCGGGCGCATCGACGTCATGATTAACAACGCCGGCGTCATGCCGCTCTCGCCGCTGGCCGAGTTGAAGGTCGCAGAATGGAATCAGATGATCGATGTGAACATCCGCGGCGTGCTTCACGGCATCGCCGCCGTGCTCCCGCACTTCAAAGAGCGCAAGGCCGGCCACGTGATCAATGTTTCGTCGATCGGCGGCTTCCAGGTGTGGCCGACGTGCGCGGTTTACTGCGGCACCAAGTTTGCGGTGCGCGCGATCTCCGAGGGCCTGCGCCTGGAGACGAAGGAAATCCGCGTGACGATTGTTTCGCCGGGCGTCGTTGAGTCCGAACTCGCCCACACGATTTCCGATCCGGCGACGCGCGATATGATCGAGGATTTTCGCAAGGTTGCCCTCACGCCCGACGCCATCGCGCGCGGCGTCGCCTACGCCATCGAGCAACCGGCCGACGTGGATGTGAACGAACTCGTTATCCGCCCGACTGCCGGCGGCCAGTAACGCTCCTTCCTCAAACCAACGGATCCTGCTCATCATGAATCACCAAAACAAAATCGCCCTCGTCACGGGTTCTTCGCGCGGGCTCGGCCGCAACATAGCGCTCCAGCTCGCGCGCTCCGGCGCCGATGTGGTTATCACCTATCGCACCGGCCAGGCCGAAGGCGAAGCGGTTGTCGCGGAGATCCGCGCGCTCGGGCGCCGCGCCGTCGCGCTGCCACTCGACACGGCCCGCAGCGACACGTTCGCGGCGTTTGCCGCGTCGCTCACCGCCGCGCTCGAAACCACCTGGCAGCGGACGACCTTCGATTTTCTGATCAACAACGCGGGCATCGACCGGAAGGCGCCCTTCGCGCAGACGACCGAGGCGGCGTTCGACGAACTGATGGCCGTGCATTTCAAAGGCGTGTTTTTCCTCACGCAGACGCTGCTGCCTGTGCTCGCCGACGGTGGACGCATCGTGAACACGTCCACGGGCCTCGCACGGTTTTCGGTGCCCGGCTACGCGGCTTATGCGTCGATGAAAGGAGCGATCGAAGTGCTCTCGCGTTACCTCGCGAAGGAACTCGGTGCTCGCAAGATCAGCGTCAACGTGGTCGCGCCGGGCATCATCGAAACGGATTTCACGCGCGAGGCGCTGTCGCATCCCGGTGCGCGCGAGTTCATGGAAAAGAACATCGCGCTCGGCCGCGTCGGCGTGCCCGAGGACATCGGTGGCGTGGTGGATTTTCTGTGCTCCGAGGCCGGTCGCTGGGTCAACGCCCAGCGAGTCGAAGCCTCGGGCGGGATGTTTCTCTAAGAATCCGTCCGGCCTCGCTTTGCGGTAAGCGGGGTCGGTTGGTCTTGGAATGTCTGACGCTTCTTACTTGCCGGCGGGCAGCGTCGCTTTCACGGCGGCGGTCGAGATGTCGGTGATCAAGGCGTCCACGGATTTGTTTTGTTTCGCGGCGACGGCTTCCAAGGCGGCGAGTTCGTTGAGCGAGAGTTTGATCTTGGCGCCCGATTGATAGAGGTCGGGCTGGTTCATCCAGCTGGTGTTGACGGCGGCGAGTTGCTTGTCGTTCAGGCCGAAGGCGCCGAGCACGCCTTTCGCCATCATCAGGTTTCCGTAGAGATTCATGTGAACGCCGTCGACGGTGAGCACGCGTTTGGGATTGGCGGTTTGCTCGGCGGCCATGGCGACGTTGAGATCGGCAAGCGGGAGATTGCGGGCCTTGGCGGTGTCGCGAAGGAAGGCGTTGTAGTCGGCCAGCTTTACATTTTCGGGGCTGGTGACGGGGAGCTTGATCTGGGTCGAGGTGAGGATGACGACCTTCACGCCGGCCTGCTGGCAGCGGTCGAGAATCGCTTTGATGTTGGTTTTGTAATCTTCGAGCGACACTCCCTTCGCGCCGTGCCAGACGTCGTTCACGCCGCAACTGAGGGTCATCCACGTGGGCTTTTTGCTGAGCACGTCGCTTTCAAGGCGGGCGAGCATCTGGTCGGATTTGTGTCCGCTGATGCCGGCGGGGATGACGGTGACGTCAATGCCTTGGGCGGCGAGACCGCTCGCGACGAGGCGGACGTAGCCGGCGGAGCTGGCGGCGCCTTGGGCCGTGATGGAGTCGCCGAGGAACGCGATGGTGTCGCCCTTTTTGACGATGAGGCCGGCGGCGGAAAGTAGCGGGCTGAAAACGAGGACGGCTGAAGTGACGAGCAGGGGTAGAAGGCGCATGAAGCGAAAATTCAAAGACGATGCGTGCCGGAAGGCAACGGAAGCATGCGTATTCTTCGCCCAACGTTTCCGCCCATTATCCGGATTACGCCTGCAGCGAACGAAGAATTGAACGGTTGCCAGCGGCTAGGCGACGGCCTCGATGCGGCAGAAAGTCCAGGTGGCGGGCACGCCGTCGGCGCGGCGGTGGACGCGTTCATAATCGCGCAGAAGTGTGACCAGGCGTCCGGCGGCCAAGGGCGCGCCGACGATGGTGGCGCCGGTGCCGTGGAGCTGGCGCATCAGCGCACGGGCGGTCGGGTAAATGTATTCGCGGGTTTTGGTGTCCACGCGGATGTCAGTGAAACCGGCGGCGGAAAAGCTTTTGCTCCACTCGTCGGCGGTGCGCCACGGGAAGGGGCGGCGTTCGGGGATCAATGCACCGAACTCCGGGAGCGACGGGGCGATGTAGATGCCCGACAAGTGCCGGCCGCCGGGGCGCAGGAGGCGGCGCCAGCGGGTGAGCACGCCGACGGGATCGGCCGCCCATTGCAGCACGCTGCAGGAGGCAACGAAGTCCCGCGTGCCGGCGGGGTCGGCGGGGTTCCACGCATCACGTTCACTCCAGGTGACGGAGGGAAAGGCTAGTCGGCCTTGGGCGACCATGGCGGGGGCGTGGTCGGTGGCTTCAAGTTGGGTGAAGCGGGATTCCAAGTGGCGGGTGAAGTTGCCGGTGCCCGCGCCAAATTCCAGACACGTTGCGAATGTGCCGGCGGGCGGCAGCCATTCGGCGACCCACGCGGCGGTGTCGCGCTGCACATGGGCATGCACATCGTAGCTGCCGGCTTTGCGGTCAAAGGCGAGCGACGGACGGGCGGGCGACGGAGGGAAAGGTGCGGGAGATTCACTCATGAGTCGCGACGGCGGGGAGGAGTTGGCGGAAGTCGTGGCCGGCGTCGGCGATGATGTGAAGCGAGTCGGTGTGGGCGTGGAGAGCGTGTGCCGCGAGCAGTCGGTCGCACGCGCCGGCATAGAGACGGGCGCGGCGGGTGTTGGCGGGATGAGCACTCAGCGTGCCGAGGGCATCAAGTCCCCAGGCCAGATCTTCGGGCGTGCCGGGGAGCGGGTCGGTGACGAGACCCTGGAGGCCGGCCATGCGTTGGAACACCTTCAACTGGGTTTCTGGTTTTTGATCGAATTTGCAGCGCAAGTTGAGGCGGGTGGCGGCGGGGGTCGTGCCGCCCAGGCCGGCCTCGGCATCAAAGGCGAGCAACGGGGCGACGGCCACCAGTTGAACGGAGGCGGGCCAGGCCTCTGCGGAGAGCAGCAACAGACTGCCGAGTGAGTAGCCGGCGAGGATGTCGGCTTGCGAGGCGCGCAGGCGGTCGAGTGCGTGACGGTCGGGCGGGAACACCTGGTGGTCGTCGCGGGGCCAGCAGGCGTTGAGCGTGGCGGTGAAGACATCGGCGTGGATGCCCCAGCCGTTGATCCAGGCCCAGCGACGTCGGGAGGTAGGCGGGTTCATCAATGCCAGGGATAACGTATGCGGCCCACGCCCAGCATGAGAAGAAAGCGCTTCACGGGCACCTTTTCCATAAAGATCACCTGCCGGAACCAGTAGGAAAACGACCAGCGGATGGTGCCGTGGTTGAGCCACTCGAAGAGGTCAAAACTGCGGCAGGAAACGTGGAATTGATTCGCGCCGTCGAGATCCCAGCCGGGCAAGGCCACGCCGTTGTGGATGGGGACCTCGCGGAAGCGCGGCAGGTCCGGATAAAGCGCGATGGAGTTGGGAAACTTAAGGGCGTTCCAGCGGGCGATGTCCTCGGCGGTGTAATTCTTTTTGCCGAAGTCTATTTTGATGAACACGCGGTCCCACAGGATGGTTTTGCGGCGACGTTCGTAAGCATGGAGAAACTCCTCCTGCGAGTCGTAGTGCATGCCTTGAAGCTGGGCGTGACGGGTCTCGATCTGATGGAAACCGTTGTCCTCGCGGGTCGACGTGCCGAGCACATCGAGGGCGCCCTCATCGTGAAAGTGGCAGACGAAATCGAGGTATTCCTTGGCGCGAAAACCCATGCCGATGAAGGGTGAGTGGCACTTCAGACCGAACGCGGAGTAGATTTTTCCGCCCCAGCAATCATCGCTGATAACGGTGAAGTCCTGGCGAATCAGCCGCCTGTCTTTATAGCGACGGGCGTGGCGCGCGCGAAAGGCGTTGTAGCGTTCGGTGATCACAAGGAGAGGCACGGCATGGGGACGGTCGGTTGGGGGAATCAACCGGGCAAGCGTTGTTTGAAGACGGGCCGGCGATTTTACCGGCGGATGACGGAAGCGGTGCGGCGAGAGGGCGCGTATAGTTCCCAAAGTGATACGGGGGGCTGTTCGATAAGTGGCGTTTTCGGCGCACTTTTTTGGAGGCCTGCTGTCGGTCATCAACAACAGGTAATACATTTCTTAACGCATGAACTCCACGCACGAACCGCACAATTGCCCCACAGGAATCGAAGGTCTGGACGAGATTCTTAAAGGAGGGCTTCCGCTCAACCGGCTGTATCTGTTGAAGGGCGATCCCGGCGTGGGCAAAACCACCCTGGCACTCCAGTTTTTGCTCCAAGGTATCCGGCTCGGGGAAAAGGGGCTCTACATCACGCTTTCTGAAACGCGGGATGAGATCAACGCGGTCGCGGCTTCGCACCATTGGGATCTTTCGGGGCTCGATATTTTTGAGTTATCGGCACTCGAGCACCAACTCGCGCATGAGGCGCAGAACACGGTTTTTCATCCTTCGGAAATCGAACTTAACAAGACCACGGACATTATTCTCAAGCGGATCGAAGATGTGAAACCGAAGCGGCTGGTGATCGACTCGCTTTCGGAGCTGCGGCTGTTGTCGGACACCCCGTTTCGCTACCGCCGGCAGATGCTGGCGTTGAAACAATTTTTCAGCCAGCGCGATGTGACCGTCATGGTGCTGGACGACCATGCGGCGGGCGAAGGCGGCGGCGACCTCCACGTGCAAAGCATCGCGCACGGCGTGATCACCATCGAGCAGCTGGCCTCCGATTACGGTGCCGAGCGCCGGCGGGTGAAAATCAACAAGCTGCGCGGAGTGAATTTTGTCGGAGGTTTTCATGACGCCGCGATCGTGCAAGGAGGCGTGACCGTGTTTCCTCGCCTGGTTGCCTCGGACCATGAGGCGTCGTTCAAGCCCGGCAGGATCAGTTCGGGCATTGCCGAACTGGATTCCCTGGTGGGTGGCGGACTGGATTACGGCACGAGCTGCCTGCTGCTGGGGCCGGCGGGCACGGGCAAGTCCACCATCGCGCTTCAGTTTGTGGTCAACACGGCGGCGCGTGGCGAAAAGGTGACGTTGTGCCTGTTCGAAGAGACGGCGCACACGCTGTTCGAGCGCGCGGAGCTGATCAAAATCCCGGTGCGGCAATACGTGGATTCGGGCATGATCGAGATCATGCAGGTGGACCCCGTCGAACTGACGCCTGGCGAGTTCGTCCACCGCCTCAAGCAGCGGGTTCAGAAAGAGGGGGTGCGCCTCGTGGTCATCGACAGTCTCAACAGCTACCTGCAGGCGATGCCCAACGTGAAGTTCCTTAACATCCAGCTGCACGAGCTGCTGTCGTTCTTCAGCCGCCACGGCGTGGTGTCGCTCATGACGGTGGCGCAGCACGGCATCGTGGGCCAGATGAACACGCCGATCGACCTCACGTATCTGGCCGACACTGTGATGCTGCTGCGCTACTTCGAGCAGGAGGGCCGCATCCGCAAGGCGATCTCCGTGGTGAAAAAACGCATGGGCTCGCACGAGGACTTCATCCGTGAATTCAAGTTCGACCAGAACGGCATCCGCGTGGGCGAGCCGCTGGAGAAATTCCACGGCGTGCTGACCGGTGTGCCGACCTTCGAGGGCAAATCATCCGACATGCTTCCCGAGCACTAGATTGTATCAATATCGTGAATATAGAAAAACGAGTGTTGATCACGGCTCCCCTGGGGGCCGATGCACGCAATATCGCGGAAGTGCTGGCCGCGGCGGGCATCGACACGCGGGTGTGCCGCGACTTGGCGATGGCGGCGGAGGAGTTTCGCGCGGGTTGCGCGGCGCTCCTGATCACGGAGGAGGCGATGGACTCGGCGCAGGCCGGGTTGTTCTCGGCGCAGCTGGAGCGGCAGGCGACCTGGTCGGATGTGCCGGTGGTCTTGATTACCTCCGGCGGACAGTTCAGCCCGGTGAGCACGCGGGCGACCGCGCTGGTGGGAGCACGGGCCAACCTCACGCTGATCGAGCGTCCGCTGCGCGCCTCGACGCTGGTGGCCACGCTCAAGACGGCGTTGCGAGCCCGCAGCCGGCAATACGAGATCCGCGACCTGCTGGCGGACCGCGAGACGCTGCTCGCGTCCCTCGAAGAACGGGTGGTCGAACGCACGACCAAGCTGCAGCAGATGGTCGAGGAACTGGAGGCGTTTTCCTACAGCGTGTCGCATGACCTGCGGGCACCCTTGCGCGTGCTCGACGGGTATGCGCAGGCGTTGATCGAGGATTACGGTGCCACGCTGGAGCCGGGGGCGAAGGATTTGCTGGCGCGCATCTCGCGCACAGCGCATCGCATGGACCGTCTCACCCAGGATGTGCTCGCCTATACGCGGGTTTCCCGGGGAGAGCTCACGCTGGAACCGGTGGATCTGGAGGTGATGTTGCGCGAAGTAATCGAGCAATACCCCTCGCTCATCGCATCGAAACATCTGATCCACCTGCAGGCTCCGCTGGGTGCGGTGCTTGGGCACGGACCTTCGCTCATCCAGTGTTTTTCGAACCTGTTGGAGAACGCTCTGAAGTTTAAGCGCGAAGGTGTGGTGCCGCATGTGGAAATTTATGCGGTCACGCGCGGCGATCGCATCCGTGTGACCGTCGCTGACCAAGGCATGGGAATCGATCTCTCTCAACAGCAGCGCATATTCGGGATGTTTGAACGGGGTGCCGCCCACAAGCAGGTGGAGGGCACGGGCATCGGCCTGGCTATCGTCAAGAAGGCGGCCGAACGCATGGGGGGATCGGTCGGCGTGGAGTCGGCACCGGGGCAAGGCGCGCGCTTCTGGCTGGAACTGGCGAAGGCGGATTAGCGTGGCTTGGGCTGGCGGCTGTTAAGTTGTAAGGTTGACGTTGTGAACAACTGTTTCCTCTCTGGGCGGCTCATGAAGCCTCCAGTCGCAGTTCTCCTCGCCGAGGATAACGATGATGATCTTTTCCTTTCCAAGCGCGTCTTGGCTAAGGCGGGGATCGCTCCGGTGTTTCATGTGGCCGATGGCCGGCAGGCGATGGATTATCTGGCCGGCAAGGGCGACTATGCCGACCGCACGCGTTATCCGCTGCCGGAAGTCGTCCTGCTTGATTTGAAGATGCCGGAATTCACCGGACACGAAGTGTTAGAGTGGCTGCGGGCGGAGCCGGCCTTGCGTGATTTGAAAGTGTATGTGCTCACCTCATCGGCGGAAATGAGCGACCAGCAACGCGCGGAAAAAGCCGGAGCTCAAGGCTACCTGGTGAAGCCCTTGTTGACCGCGCACCTCGCGACTATTTTTGGCAGCTGAGCGGGTTTGGCCGCGCTTCGTGGGCTGCGCTCCAGCCCGTTTCATGACGGTGATAGGTCATGCAATTCAGCGGGGAAAATGCCCCGTCGCGCCAAGTGCGCACTTCGATGGTAATGGTGTCTCCGTCGAGCGTGATGCGGTTGTAGCCGTTGGGATCTCCGGCGCGCACACGGCTGGAAATCGCGGTGCCGGCTTGCGCAGAAATGATGGCGCGGTGCGCGGCGGGGTAGTGCGTGCGCGTGTCGCCCGAGTAGCTGTGATGCAGGTGTCCGGCGAGGAGCAGATCCACTTTGTCCGAATCGAGAATCGTGAGCGCACGCGCGGCGCGACCAACCAGATCGATGCGCGCATCGGGCGAGCCTTTTGACGGAGGCGGGATAAACGGATGGTGTGTCACCACGACTTTGAAACGTGCGGAGGAGGAGCGCAGTCGAGCCTGGAGATTTTCGATTTGGTCGAGCGAGATGCGTCCGCTTTTCCACGTGAGCGAACGCGCGGTGTTGAGTCCACCGACGAACAAATCGCCGTCGTCGTAAACGGGATTCAGGTCGTCGTTGATGAAATGCCGGTAGCGTGCGAGTGGTGCCAGAAACCGCCGGGCGACATCGTAAAGCGGCACGTCGTGATTGCCGGGGACGACGAGCTGCGGACCGGGCAACGTGGCGAGGTAATCGCGCGCGGCGATGAATTGGCCGCTGCGGGCGCGTTGGGTAAGATCTCCGCTGACCACGACCAGCGCCGGTGCGAGTGCGTGCAGTTCCGCCTGCAACGCGGCGGCGATCTCCGGACGCTCGGTGCCGAAGTGGAGATCGGAAATGTGAGCGATGGTTTTCATGTCTGCCCGTTCCGTTCATCGCGCGGCACGAGCACCCGCAGTGCGCGCGGCCGTATGCGAAAATGCAGCGGGCTCGGCAGCTCGACCGGTTCGCCATCCATGGCGACGGGCAGCGGACCGCGTTCGCTGGCGATGGTGATTTCAGTGACGGCTTCGGAGGCGAGTGCATCGGCTTCGTCGAGCCGGCGCACCAAGGATTGAAGCGCGAGACGCAGCGCGGCGAGGTGGCGGTGAACATGCGCGGTGTAGAGCCAGAGATGGCCCTCATCGAGACGGGCGCGCATGGTTTTATCGAGCACGTGACCGGAGTAGCGGTTGTTGGCGATCACCACGACCGGCGTGCGCACGGAGCGGGATTTTCCATCGGCGGAGGTGAATCGCAGGTGCATGCGACGCAGGCGTCGGAAAACTTGAAACGACGCGCGGATCATCGCCGGCCATTTGCCGTGGCCGTGGGTGTCACGCAATGCGTCGCGGCGGCGGACGGCCTCGGCATAGGAACCGAGGGAACAGTTGTTGATGAACACATGGCCGTTGACCTCGCCGACATCGACCTCGCGCACAACACCCGCTGCGAAGACTGCGATGGCGTCTTTCACGGTGGGGGGAATTTTGAGGTCTTTGGCGAAGTGATTGAGCGTGCCCAGCGGAAGCACGCCAAGGGCAATACCCGTGCCGGCCAGCAAGCCCGCGGCGCTGCGCACCGTGCCGTCGCCGCCGCCGATGATCACGGCATCGGGACGCGTGGAGACGGCTTCGCGAAGCGTGGCTTCGATCTGGTCGGGAGTGACCGCGCGCACATCGGCCTCGGCCCCCGCTTCGGAAAAAGCGGTGCGCAGGGCATCCGGCGCCAGCTCTTCGGAGCCTTTGGCGGCGGTGCCGGCTTTGCTGTTGAGGATGACGATGAATTTCATGCGGTGCGGGTGACGGGCGTGTCTGCATGAGCCGACCGGCGGACGGGCGGTTGGTTGCGTGTGATTTTAAGTGTGAGCGGGCTTGTCGACGGACTGGAGGAGCTGTTTGCATCCGCCGCATGATATCCCGTTGGAAGACCTATTGGAAAAACGCCGGCTGGAATGAGTTTGTGTTGTTCGCGAGCGTGGCGGCGCTGTGTCTCGGCGTGTGGTTGTTCATCCATGTGGCGAGCGTGGTGAGGCATGAAACTCATCTGGAGACGGAGACGCGCTTCATGCGGATGTTGCGCAGTCCCGAAAATCCCGGTGTGCCGGCGGGGCCATTGTGGCTGGTGGAAGTGGGCCGGGACGTGAGCGCGGTCGGCGGTGCGGTGGTGGTAATCACGTTGTCGCTGCTCGTGATCGGCTACCTGGCGATGCGCCGCCAGTGGGGACGCGTGGCCTTGATCGCGGGAACGGTGGCGGGCGGGTATGTGTTGAGCAACGTGTTGAAGATGTCGTTTGACCGCGCGCGGCCGGACATCGTGCCGCATCTGTCGCAGGTGCATTCGGCGAGTTTCCCGAGCGGACACTCGATGTTGTCGTCGCTGGTTTATCTGACGCTGGGGGCGTTGCTGGCCCAGGCCTCGGACCGTCGGCGCGAGAAAATCTATTTTGTGAGCGTGGCGTTTTTCCTGACGTTTATGATCGGGCTGAGCCGGGTGTTTCTCGGCGTGCATTATCCGACGGATGTGCTGGCGGGCTGGAGTGCGGGCACGGCCTGGGCGGTGGCCTGCTGGCTTGTGGCGGCGCGGTTCACGCCCAAGCCGGTTTAATAGAGGCAGGTTTGCCGGCCAGCGAAGGATGGCTGGAGCGGTTTCCGGCGTGCGGAGTTTAAAGCTTTGGGAAGGGAGACCGATTAAGAGGCATCTCATGTGACCGTTGTGGCCGCGTGTCTGTGCCCCACTCCTTCCTATGAATGCCCTCCGTTTGACCGCTCTCATATTGATGTCGCTGGGTATTGCCGTGGCTGCGCCCACCGCCGTGGAGCCTGACGTGGCCCTGCAAAATCTGCGTGAAGGCAATCTGCGTTTTGCCGCGGAAAAAACGATTCATCCGCATCAAACAGCGGCGCGCAGAATCGAAGTGGCCGGAGGGCAGGCGCCGTTCGCAACGATCCTTACGTGTTCGGATTCACGCGTGCCGCCCGAGGCGATTTTCGACCAGGGCGTCGGCGATCTTTTTGTGGTGCGGGTCGCCGGCAATGTCGCGAAACCCGATGAACTCGGCTCCATCGAATACGGCACCGGACATCTGGGCTCCACGCTCCTGGTGTTTCTCGGGCACAGCTCGTGCGGCGCGGTCAAAGCGGTGGCCGAGCATGCGCAGGTCCACGGCAGCATTCAGCAGCTTGTCGAACCGATCGTGCCTGCAGTCGAAAAGGCGCACGCAGAAAATCCAGGTTTGTCCGGAGCGGACTTTTTATCGAAGGCCGTGGATGGCAACGTCTGGCATTCGATCGAGGATATTTTTGAAAACAGCGCGACCGTCCGTGATCTCGTGAAGGCGGGAAAACTCAAGGTGGTCGGGGCCGTTTACGATCTCTCCACCGGCGCCATCCAGTGGCACGGAGAGCATCCCGATCAAGCCCGCTTGCTGGCTTCCACGGGAGGAGCCGGACACGAAGCGAATGAGATCGGGCATGAAGCCGCACCCGCAGGTGCGCATGCGGGTTCTGTGGATGCTGCCGGACATGAGGTGCCTGCGTCCACGCCGGTTTCGGCGGAACACGCAACTTCACTGGGTTATGTTTCAATTGGTGCAGGGGTGCTGGCGCTCGCCCTTCTGTTGTTCGCAATTTACCGTTACTCGATCAGGGGAATGCAGGCATGGACGATCAACGCCCGTTTGAGCGCGGGTTTTTCCTGTGTGTTGCTCGTGCTCGCGGGGCTGGCCGCCGAAAGTTATTACAGCCTCCACACGGCCTTGTTGGATTTCACCAACTACCGGGGAGACGCACGGCGCAGCGTTCTGGTTGGAGAGATCACGACTGAATATTTGGAGATGCGTATCGCGGCCAAGGATCTGGTGATCTTACGCACGCCCGAGGCATCCGCCCGCTACGATCAACATAAGACTAAACTCATGGAGTTTATCCGAAAAGCGGATGCGTTGATTGAAGCTCCGGCGAGCCGTCAAAGACTGCGAGTAATCGAAGAGGAAGTGGGCAAGCATGCGTCTTTGCAGCTTGAGTTAAAAGCGGCGGCACTGGCCGGCCGCACAACCGCGGTCATGGAAATCAACCGGCGCATGGGCCTGTTGGGATCGGTGATTGATCTCGAAGTTACCGATCTCGCCGAGGAATTTATCGCCCAGCAAAATCAGGATGGTCCGCGTATGGCGGCGGAATTAAAGCACACCCAGTCAACCGTGGTCTGGCTCGGTGTCGCGGCCGTCATGCTGGGTGCCGGACTGGCGCTCATAATCGCACGCAGCATCACGGGACCCCTGGGGCATCTGGTGCGCTCGCTGGGCGCTGGTGCCGACCAGACGGCGGCGGCGGCAGGCCAGGTTTCGGCCGCCAGTCAGGCTTTGGCTGAAGGCGCGAGTGAACAGGCGGCTTCGCTTGAGCAAACGTCGGCTTCACTCGAGGAGCTTTCATCGATGACCAAACGCAATGCGGAGGGCTCGCAGAAGGTGAAATCCGTCGCGACTGCCGCCCGGGAATCCGCAGTGGCGGGCACCGGCCAGATGCAGGTCATGCTGGAATCGATGGAGGCGATCAAATCGGCATCCGAGGACATTACCAAGATTCTGAAGACGATCGATGAAATCGCATTTCAGACCAATATCCTCGCCCTCAACGCGGCCGTGGAGGCCGCGCGCGCCGGTGAGCATGGAGCCGGTTTTGCGGTGGTGGCCGAGGAGGTTCGCGCGCTGGCCCAGCGATCAGCCGTCGCCGCCAGGGAAACATCCGCCAAGATCGAGGCTTCCGTCGCCAAGAGCAGGCAGGGCGCGGAAATCAGCGCCACGGTAGCGGCCAGCTTCAAGGATATCCATGCACTCATCCAACAGCTGGATACGCTGGTGGCTGAAATTGCCGGAGCTTCCGACGAACAAAGCACAGGCATTGCCCAGGTCTCCACCGCGGTTTCGCAGATGGATCAAGTGACGCAGTCCAATGCGGGAAGCGCGGAGGAAACCGCCGCGGCGGCGGAGGAGCTCAACGGCCAGTCGGTGATGTTGCAGGAGGCGGTTGTGCAGTTGCAGGTTCTGACCGGTGTGCGCACGGATTCGAAGCGGGCTTCCAAGAGCGTCCGGCCGGTGGGCGCTCGTGCCTCGGGACAGCCTGCATAAGGCAGTCCCAGCACGGGTTTCACGACGGACCTGAAAACCGCAG
The DNA here is from genome assembly GCF_007559335.1 of Rariglobus hedericola. Taxonomy (NCBI): domain Bacteria; kingdom Pseudomonadati; phylum Verrucomicrobiota; class Opitutia; order Opitutales; family Opitutaceae; genus Rariglobus; species Rariglobus hedericola. Next base: position 117,049 of record NZ_VMBG01000003.1, on the reverse strand, counting down.
ACAGGGATTGCGCTTTGTGGACGGTCGCTTTGGGTGGCGGGTAATTTTTTCAACCCACCTGCCAACCCAACCCGCCATGTCCACACCCGATAATTCTCTTCAAACCGCAGATCAACGCGTCAGCTACGGCATCGCCATGAACATGGGCCGCAACATCGCCCAGCAGGGCGGCGTGGAGATCGACCTGGCGGCGTTTGTCGTCGGCTTGCAGGACGGTTTGAGCGGCGCGAAGTCGCGTGTGTCCGAGCCGGAGCTGCGTGCCGCGTTTGAAACCGCGCAGGAGCGTGCCGAGGCGGTCGCCGCTCAAGGGGCCGCTAAGCAAGCCGAGGCCGGCAATGCGTTTCTCGCCGAGAACAAGGCGCGCAAGGGCGTCGTCACGACCGAGTCGGGTCTGCAATACGAAGTGCTCGTTGAAGGCAAAGGCGCGAAGCCCACTAAGGACCAGAGCGTCGAGGTGCACTACCACGGCACGCTGATCGATGGCACGGTGTTCGACAGCTCGGTGCAGCGCGGTGAGACGATCTCGTTTCCCGTCACCGGCGTGATCCCCGGCTGGGTCGAAGCGCTGCAGCTGATGCCAGTCGGCTCGAAGTGGAAGCTCACGATCCCTGCCGAGCTTGCCTACGGCAACCGAGCCCAAGGTGGGATCCCCGCCGGCTCGGTGCTGGTGTTCGAGGTGGAGTTGATCTCGGTCAGCTAAACCCTTTTCTGGCGGCTTCGGCTGATACCTTCGCACTGGAGTGGAAGGGGCCGAGGCCGCTGAAGGCGGGAGTTTTCGTTCAAGTCGAGTAAGGTCCAGCAGGCGTGCCGCTTAAAAGCATGCGGCGAGCTTTTCAGGGAAAGCCCAGCCTGCGTGTCTCAATTATTTGTCCGAAAAGAGTCATAAAATCGGGGAGGAAAACTGAAGTCGGCGCTGATCATGCCGATAAGTTTCGGATATGATCATCACATGTGTGTCGGAGGAACGTTTGATCGCCACGGCCAAGTTGTTGCCCGCCGCTCCGCAGATCATGGCGCGGCTGCACAAGATGCTTTTAGATTCTAATTCGGGCATGACCGAGATCGCCGCGCTGCTCAAACGCGACATCGCGCTCACCAGCCGGATTATCCGCATTGCCAACAGTCCCGCTTACAAAGGCGGCGGTTTGGGCACGATTGAAGAAGCGTTGCAGCGCGTGGGATTTTCCGAGGTGTTCCGTCTTGTGGGCGTGGTCGCCAATGCCTCTCTCACCGACTCGAATCTACGTTGTTATGGCTACGGGGCGGAAACGTTTCGTGCGCATTGTTTGTGCACGGCGCTTGTCGCCGAAGGGGTCGCCAAACACACGGGTATGGACTCGAGGCTTGCCTACACGGCCGGGCTGCTGGGTGGCATTGGATGCATTCTTTTGGATCGCATCGGGCGCGACAGTCTGGGGCCGGCGGAAGTATTTCCCGAGGCCGGTCATGGACACCTCGCGGAATGGGAGCGAAACACATTTGGCCTGTCGCACCACGAAGTCGCGGGCCGGTTGCTGCGCGAATGGGAGTTTCCCGACGCGGTGGTCAAGGCGGTGAGTCACGACGCATCGTTATCGGAGCCGACGACGCCGCTCGGTAAAAATCTCCACTTAACCCAGTGCATCGTGCGTCTCGCGGGCTTCGGACTTTCCGGAGAGAATGGCGAGTGGGGTGTCCCGCATGAAAAACTGGTCGCGGTCGGGCTCACAAATGACGAGGCGACACTCATTCGTGAAGAAGCGGTCATCGCGATGAGCACATTTCAGGGGTGATTTGATGGCGCACCGCCGCCTTGCGAAGGTGCGTTTCACCATCAGTCGATTTCGACACCTTCGACGATCAGGCGGAGGCTGTCGAGGCGGAGACGGGCGGCTTCGATGGCGGTGCGGACTTGGAGGACTTGTTTTTTGGCCAACTCGATCTCTTCGGGGCGGACGTTGTCGTTGAGCTTGGAGAGATCCACGAGGCGTTGGAGGTCGGCCGTGAGGACGGCGGCGGCGCGTTCGCGGGCGGCTTTCTTTAGCGTGAGCGTGTGGGTTTTCGCTCGGTCGTTGGCGGCTTCGACGAGGTTTTTGAGGAGCGTGCCGTTGAAGCCCGGGCGCTCGAGGAAGCGGGGGAGCGGGGCGTCTTCGACGTCGGCGGAGAGGCGGGTGTAGAGCGCGTTTTCGGTGAGATCGTTGCCGTGGATGTCGACCAACACGCGGATGGGCGTGGGGGCGAGGAATTGGTCGACGTGCCACTTGGCGTCGGCGACGGCTTCGAGGACGAAAACGGCCTCAAGGAGGAGGTTGGGTTTATCGGCTTCGAGGACGCAGAAGCTGGTGGTGCCGGCGGGCGAATCGACGAGGAGGTCGATGCTGTCCTGCACGAGCGGGTGGTCGGCGGAGATGAAGCGGATGTCTTCGCGCGCGATGGCGCGTTTGCGGCTGTAAGTCGCCAGCATGCCGTCGCGGGGAATGGACGGGAAGCCTTCGACGTAGGCGTGGTTGGCGTCGAGGTTCACGTCGCCGTCTTCGTGCTCGCTCATGCGCACCCCGAAGTGATCAAAGAGATCGGTGAGGATTTTTTTGAGGAGCGGGTCGGCGTCGGCGGCGCGGACGCGGTCGATCACTTGGCGGGCGACGGTGGGGTTGAAGGAGTTCAACTCGAGGAGGCGGTCGCGGCCTTGCTTCATCTTCAGCTGGAGTTCGTCGCGGAATTTTTCGGTTTCGGCGATGAAGGCGTCGAGTTGGGCGCGGGCGGTCTTCTTGAGTTTGCCTTCGCCGTAGGACACGGCGAGTTCGAGGAGGCGGGTGCGGAAGGCGGTGGCGTAGTCATTGCCGCCGTGGAGCGGGGCTTCGAAGGCGTTCAGTCCGAAATGATACCACTCGGCGACGGCGGCGTCGGCTCCACCGGCGAGGTAGGGAACGTGAATTTTGATGGTATCCGTTTGGCCGATACGGTCGAGGCGGCCGATGCGTTGTTCGACGAGGCTGGGGTTGAGCGGGAGATCCCAGAGGACGAGGTGGTGGGCGAACTGGAAGTTGCGGCCTTCGCTGCCGATTTCGGAGCAGAGGAGGAGTTGCGCGCCGTCTTTTTCGGCGAACCACGCGGCCTGGCGGTCGCGTTGGACGAGCGGGAGGCCTTCGTGGAAGAGGCCGATGTTGAGGTTGTGCTTTTCTTTGATGGCGGCTTCGAGGGCGAGGACCTTGCGCTCGGAGCGGCAGATGAGGAGGACTTTGGCGGGCGCGGTTTTTTTGAGGAAGGAGACGAGCCAGTCGAGGCGGGGGTCGTCTTTGTAGGTGTAGCGGAGGGCGGTGGCGGCGGACGGCTCGCTCACGCTCGCCGCTACGGGTTTGGATTTGGACTTGGCGCTGGGGAAGGCGGTGAGGGGGGCGGACTTGGCTTTGGTTTTCTTGGCGGCCTTTTTGCGGGTGGGTTTGGCGGGCGCGTCGTCGAGGGTGTCGTCGGAATCCTCGGAGGGTTCTTCGTCGGGGCTGACGACGTTGTCGGATTCGCCTGAATTAAAGTCGTCGGAGTCTTCGGAAGACGCGTCGGCGAGGGCGGCTTCGGCTTCTGCGGAGAAGTCGATCGAGATGGGGCCGGTTTCGATTGCGGCGGCGGCGCCTTGGATACGGCTGGCGTTGTGGGCGCTGGCTTCGGCGGCGGCTTCTTCGGCTTCGAGTTCGCGGGCGACGCGGGCGAGGAGGGCGGGCGTGGCGTCGGGGAGCGCGACGGGGCAATACTGGCGCTTGGGGAAACCCGTCATCGCGGCGCGGGTGTTGCGGAAGACGACGCGGCCGGTGCCGTGTTGATCGAGCAAGGTGCGGAGGAGGGCTTCGCGGGCGCCGGGTTTGCCGGCGTCGAGCGCGGCGAGGTGCGTGGCGAGGGTTTCGGGATCGCGGTCGAAGATCTGGCGGAGGGTCTTCTGGTCGGCGTTGGAGAGGGCGCTGTTTTCGACGATCTTTTCGGCGATGGCGGCGATTTTGCCGAAGTCGGCGGTCTCGTCGAGGAACGTCTCGTAGTCGTCGTAGCGATGCGGGTCGAGGAGGCGGAGGCGGGCGAAGTGTCCGGCGAGACCGAGCTGGGTGGGCGTGGCGGTGAGGAGGAGGAGGCCGGGGGCTTTGCGGGCGAGTTGCTCGACGAACTGGTAGTCGGGGCTGGCGGCTTCGGGGGTCCAGCCGAGGTGGTGGGCTTCGTCCACGATGACGAGATCCCAGCCGGCTTCGATGACCTGGGTGCGGCGAGCGGCGGCGTCGGGGCCGGCGAGGTAGGCGATGCTGGCAAGGCCGAGCTGGCTGGAGAGGAAGGGGTTTTTGCCGGGCTCGGAGGCTTCGACGGCGAGACAGCGGGCTTCGTCGAAAATGGTGAACCACAAGTTAAAGCGGCGGAGGAGTTCGACGAACCACTGGTGGGTGAGCGACTCGGGAACGAGGATGAGGGCGCGTTTGGCGCGGCCGGTGGCGAGGAGGCGCTGGAGGATCAAGCAGGCCTCGATGGTTTTGCCCAGGCCGACTTCGTCGGCGAGGAGGACGCGCGGTATCTGGCGGTTGGATACCTCGTTGAGGATGTAGAACTGGTGCGGGATCAGGTCGATGCGGCCGCCGAGGAAGCCGCGGACCTCGGACTGGCGGAAACGGTTGGCGGCCTGGAGGGCGCGGAGACGGAGATCGAAGACCTCGGACGGGTCGGCCTGGCCGGCCATGAGGCGTTCGGCGGGGGAGGCGACGCTGGTGATGTCGGAGATGGCGTCTTCGCGGACGCGTTGGCCCTCGGCGCCGATGTAGGTGAGGAGGCCGGCGGTTTCCTCGACGGAAGCGATGGTGAATTTGGCGCCGGTGCGGGGGGCGACGGATTCGCCGGCGGCGAACTGGACGCGTTTCAGGACGGGCGTGCCGCGGGCGTAGATGCGTTTCTCGCGGGTGGCGGGAAACTCGACCGTGATACGGGTGCGGTCGAGCTCGGCGACCTGGCCGAGGCCGAGTTCGGGTTCACGTTCACTGACGCAGCGCTGTCCGACAAAACCGAGAGACATAGCGGAACATCAGACGGCTTCGGCGGGAGGAGATCAACACTCGGATGAGCAGATTTTTTTAACGCAGAGGCGCAAAGAAGAGGCGACGAGAGCGAAAGAAGGGAGACGGCGGTTTGTCACTTATTAAGTTACAAACGGGATGGGTGGGACCCGTTTCAGGGTGAAGGGACGTGGGTAAGTTTTTCGGGGTTGCTGACGATGTAGATGGCTTTGATTCGGGTGCCGGTTTCGTCAAAGGCGAAGGCGTTGATGGTGAGGACACCGTTGGGGCGGCGTTGGATCATGCCGGGCAGGCCGTTGACGATGGCGGGGCGGCTGATGGCTTCTTGGAAAACGTGCGGGCTGATGCCAGCGAGAAAACGGCTCGCGTAGAGGGCGCTGTAGATGGGCTTGAGGCGTGATTTTACTTTGCCGCCGCCGTCGGTGTAGAGGACGGCGTCTTCGGTGAGCAAGGCGAGGAGTTCGCTGAGATTGCCGGTGCGACAGGCTTCGGTGAAACGGGCGACGAGGGGCTCGGTGCGGGCGACGTCGGCGACGAAATCGGCGGGGCGTTCGGTGCGGCCGAGCTGGGTGCGGGCGCGGCTGACGATCTGGCGGCAGGCGGCTTCGCTTTTGCCGACAATGGGGGCGATCTCGGCGTAGTCGCGGTCAAAGGCTTCGCGGAGGAGAAACACGGCGCGGTCGAGCGGGGTGAGGGTTTCGAGGAGGAGCATGAACGCCATGCCGAGGGAATCTGAGAGCGCGGCGGTTTCGTCGGGCGACGGCGCGGAGTCGGAGAGGAGCGGCTCGGGCAGCCAGATGCCGACATACTCTTCGCGTTGGCGTTGGGCGGAGCGAAGCTGGTCGATGCAGAGGCGCGTGAGCGTCGAGATGAGCTAGGCCTTGGGCGTTTGCACGGTGGCGGCGTCTTGTTTTTGCCAGCGGAGAAAGGTCTCCTGCACGGCGTCCTCGGCTTCAACGACACGGCCCAGCATCCGGTAGGCGATGCCGAAGAGAAGCGTGCGGTGTTCGGTGAAGAGGGAGGACAACAGCAGGAGAGTTATCGAGAACTCAGGAAATCAGGAAACCGAATTTTCGAGGGACGGGCGCATGCCGACGCCGAAGCGGTTCCAGGCGTTGATGGTGGCGATGGCGAGGGTGACGGCGGCGATTTCGAACTCGGTGAACTCGGCACGCATCGCGGCGAAATCGGCGTCGGAGACGTGTCCGCCGGGGAGGCGCGTGAGGACTTCGGCCCAGTGGAGCGCGGCGCGTTCGCGGGCGGTGAAGAGGTTGGTCTCGTGCCACGCGGAGAGCAGGAACAGGCGCTGGTCGGATTCGCCGTGGGCCTTCGCTTCGGCGGAGTGCATGTTCATGCAGTAAGCGCAGCCGTTGATCTGGGAAACGCGGAGAGTGATCAGGAAGTGGAGGCTGCGTTCGATGCCCGTGGAGTCGGCGACCTGCTGGAGATCGAGCAGGCCTTGCATGAGGGCGGGGGCGACGGACCAGTGGTCCATGCGGGGCTTGAGGGCCGTGGAGGGTGACGAGACGGTGGTGGTGTGATTGGTCATCACACAACCAGACGAAATAGTGTTTCGTTTTGTGACAGCGGGGCGAAAAACTTCGGGCGCTCAACCCGGGTTTGTAACTTATTAAGTTACAAACCGGGTTGGGGGTGGAGTCAGGGACGAAGGGGGTGTTTTTAAGCGGAAGAGTCTTCGCGGTGGCGCTCGATGTCGGGGAGGAAGACGGTGAGCAGGCCGATCAACGGGAGCCAGGCGCAGAGCTGGAAGACATAGTTGATGCCGGTGTGGTCGGCGACTTTACCGAGCACGGCGGAGCCGATGCCGGCGACACCGAAGGCGAGACCGAAGAACAGGCCGGCGACCATGCCGACTTTGCCGGGCATCAGTTCCTGCGCATACACGAGAATCGCCGAGAATGCGGACGCGAGGATCAAGCCGATGAAAACGCTGAGCACGGCCGTCGCGCCGAGGCCGACGTGAGGCAGTGCGAGTGAGAACGGCGCGACGCCGAGGATGGAGGCCCAGATTACGCGCTTGCGGCCGATGCGGTCGCCGATGGGGCCGCCGGCGATCGTGCCGACCGCCACGGCGGCGAGCAGGATGAACAGGTGGTATTGGGCGCTTTGCACGGAGAGGTGGAAACGGTCGATCAGATAGAACGTGTAGTAGCTGGTGAGCGAAGACAGGTAGACGTATTTGGAGAACGTCAGCGCGATGAGCACGCAGACGGCGAAGAACACACGGCGGCGGGAAAGCGCGTTCACGTTGGCAACCGCGTTGGGATCGAGGGCGGGACGCGGCTTGCGGACGAGCCGGTGCGGGTTGGCGCGGTGCCAGCGGCCGACGCGCCAGAGCACGACGACGCCGATCAACGCGAGTATCGAGAAAAACAATACGGAACGTTGTCCGTGCGGGACGATGATAAGTGCGGCGAGGAGCGGGCCGATGGCGCTGCCGGCGTTGCCGCCGACCTGGAAGACGGACTGGGCGAGACCGCGGCGTTTGCCGGCCGCCATGAAGGCGATGCGCGAAGCCTCGGGGTGGAAAATCGCGGAGCCCGCGCCGACGAAGCTGGCGGCGATGAGGATGTGCGTAAAATCACCCGCGTAGGCCAGCAGGATGAGGCCGGTGAGCGTGAGGGCCATGCCGACGGGCAGGGAGAAAGGCATCGAGCGTTTGTCGGTGAGGTAGCCGACGAGTGGTTGCAGGAGCGATGCGGTGCATTGAAACGTGAACGTGATCAGGCCGAGCTGCGTGAAGCTCAGGCGGTAGCTGTCTTTTAAGAGCGGGTAGATGGAAGGCAGCAGCGCCTGGATCGTATCGTTGAGCAGGTGGGAAAAACTGATCGTGAACAGCACCGCAAAAACAGTGTTGGTCGCGGCGTTGTTTTCGGGATTCCCGGAGGTGGTGACGGCGGACGTTTGCATGACTGGAGTCCGGCATAATCCACCGGCGCCGCCTCCGTCTCAAATCCGTCTCTAGGTGTTAACCGGTCTGTTGCTGGTATTTTTCTCTGCTGCGGGCGCGAAAGGCGGCGGGAGTGAGCTTTTCGTAGCGGCGGAAAAAACGACTGAAGTAGGAGGGATCTTTGAAGCCCAGTTTGAAGCCGATTTCGGAGACGGTGAGCTCGGAGTGGAGGAGCTGGCGCTTGGCGGCGAGCAGGCGGCGGAGGCGGATGTGTTCACCCGCGGCGCGTCCGGTGGCGGCGCTGACGACGTCGTTGAGGTGGTTGACGCTCACGCTGAGTTTGCGTGCATAGGGCGCGAGCGAAGCCCATTCAAGAAAGTGTTTTTCGACGGCGAGCTGGAAGCTGCGCACGAGCGCGGTGGCACGGACGGTTTGCGGTGCGGCGGTTTTCGCGGTGTGGAGCCGGCGCGATTTAATGAAGAGGATGCGCAGCAATGCGCGGATGACCTCGGGTGCGTCGGGGCGGGCGAGATCGGCTTCGGACTGGAGCTCGCGGAAGAGCGCGGGGATCTCGGTTTCGCGCACGGGGTCGAGCGAGAGCCACGGAGGCGTGTCGGTCGCGAAATAAAACGGCAGTTCCAGCAGGAGGGTCGCGCCGGTTTCGGAGCTGGCGTCGAAAAATTCGCGAGTGAAGGAAATGATGGTGCCGCGCATGTCGGCTTCGGGTTTCACGGTGTGGACCTGACCAGGCGTGATGAACAGCAAGGTGAGGCCATCGACGTTCTTTTCGCGGAAGTCGTGCATGAGGCGCCCGGGACCGCGCAGTAACGACACCTGGAAAAAATCGTGGTAGTGCGGCTGCAAGCGGGCCGGCTCGGCGTTCATCGATTCCTCATACGCCATGGCTACGAAACCCTCGGCGCGCAGGGAGTCGCGGCTGTGGAGGTTCATGCCGATCGCGGGAATGGTGCGGTGTTTCATCGCGGGGATAACGTTGTCGGCGGAGTGCGGGGGAATCGAGCTGCTTGTGGGCGGCGGGTGGCCGACAGATGCCTTGCCGCGGGCCGGGCCGGCGGGTTGGCTTTGCGCGTGCAACAGAATGACGAGCGCGAGTTCAGCCTGATGCTGGCGATTTTTTCCGTTTCGGCGGGAATGGTGGGCGTGTGCCTCACGGGGATCGGGCTGTTGCAGGTGGTGACCTCGGTGAAAAAAGCCGGCACGATCAGCGATGAATTACTCGCGGTGGATGCGGGTCTTTTCCTGGTGTGCTGCCTGTTGATTTTCGGGTCGTTCCGGCTGAAGCGCGACGGAATCAGGCAGCGGCTTCAGAAGGCGGCCGACACGGCTTTTTTCCTGGGGTTGGTGCTGATGGCGATCATCTGCGTGCTGATCACGATGGCGTTTGTCTGACGATCACGCCGTGTCGCGGGGATGTTTCAGCGCGGCACGGGCGAGCGCGGTTTCGAGCGACGTTTTTTTGATGGGCTTGCTCAGGTAGTCGTCCATGCCGGCCTCGGTGCATTGCTGATGGTCGCCCTCCATGGCGTTGGCGGTGAGAGCGATGATCCACGGGCCGGTGGTGCCGGCGGGGGTGTTGGCGCGAATGCGGCGGGTGGTTTCCAAGCCGTCCAGCTCGGGCATCTGCACATCCATGAGAATGATGTCGTAGGGCACGCGTTCGAGCGCGGCGAGGACCTCGAGACCATTGCCGGCGACATCGGCGCGGTAACCGAGGCGCGAGAGCATGTGGAGCGCGACCTTTTGGTTAACCGAGTTGTCCTCGGCGAGCAGGATGCGTCCGGCGAGCGTTTCGCCGGCAACGGGCAGGGCGATGGGAATGGGCGTGTCGTGAATCTCCTCGTGACCGAGTGAGCGGCCGATCTCGTTGAACAATTGGGAGGGCTTTGCGGGCTTCGTGAGACACGAAGTGAAGAGCGCGGAATCCTCGGGGGCGGGATGACGGCCGATCGAAGAGAGCAAAATCAGCGGCAGTTCGACGCCGGCGGGCAAGGCGCGGATTTCGCGCGCGAGCATGATGCCGTCCATCTCGGGCATCTGCATGTCGAGAATGGCCAGGTCGAAGCGGTTACCGGCGCGGATGAGATCAACGCATTCGCGGCCCGTCTGCGCGACGGTGCAGACCATGCCCCATTTGTGGGCGAGGGTGGAAAGGATGCGGCGGCCGTGTTCGTTGTCGTCAACGATGAGCAGGCGTTTGCCGCGGATGTGAAAACGATCGGCCGGATTGTAGGTCTTGGGTCCGGCGGCGATCCACGGGCAAGTGAGCGTGAAGAAGAACGTGGAGCCCTTGCCGGGAGGACTTTCGAACCACATGCGGCCGCCCATCAGTTCGGCGAGGCGTTTGCTGATGGCGAGGCCGAGACCGGTGCCGCCGTATTTGCGGGTGGTGGAGGAGTCGACCTGGCTGAAGGAGCGGAAGATGCGGTCATGCGCCTCGGGCGGGATGCCGATGCCGGAGTCGCGCACGCCGAAGAGCAGCTCGCGCCCGGATGCGTCGTTGCGGGCCACGCGGACGAAGACCTCGATCTCGCCGGTTTCGGTGAACTTGAGGGCGTTGCCGACGAGATTGACGAGGATCTGACGGATGCGGGTGATGTCGCCGCGGACTTGAGCGGGCACGCCCTCGCCGATCTCGTAGAGGAGCTCGAGGCCCTTGTGGGATGCTTGCGGCGCGAATAAGTCGAGGGTGGTCTCGATGCACTCGTGGATGCTGAACGGCTCGTGTTCGAGGTCCATGTGGCCGGACTCGATTTTGGAGAAATCCAGAATGTCGTTGATGAGCGACAGAAGACTCTCGCCGCTCACGCGGATGATCTCGGTGAACTCCTTTTGCTCGCGGTTGAGCGGAGTGTCCATGAGCAGCGAAGTCATGCCGATCACACCGTTCATGGGCGTGCGGATCTCGTGGCTCATCATCGCGAGGAACTGGCTCTTTGCGACGCTGGCCTGCTCGGCGGCGTGGCGGGCCTGCTGGAGTTCGCTGATGTCGGCAAGGACGCCGAACCAGACCTTGGTGCCATCGGGCTGGACGGAGGCGGAGGCGCGGGCGTTGATCCAGCGTTGCGTGCCGTCGGGCCGCAGGATGGGGAAGGCATCGGTCCACGGGGCGGTGGCGGCGACGGCTTTTTCGAGGTGGATATAAACGCGCTCGCGATGAGCCTCCTCGATGGAGGCGTAGAGGCGTGACGGCTGGGCGATGACCTCCGTGGAGTCGTAGCCGAAAAGGTTGTTAAAGCCGGCGCTGAGGAAGGCGAAGGAGCGTGAGTCGTCGGGGGCGACCTCGAATTGGAAGAACACGCCGGGGGCGTTGCCGGTGAGAGCGACGAGGCGTTGTTCGTTGGCCTGGAGTTTTTGCTCGGCGATCTTGCGTTCAGTGATGTCGGTCTCGATCGCCATGAAGCCGCTGAAGGCCGCATTCGCATCGTGCAGAGGCTGGACCTCGATGTGCAGCCAGTGGGTGCCGCCGGCTTTGTTGTAGTTGAGGATTTCTACGTTGAAGCCGGTGCGGTTGGCCACGCCCTCGCGCATGATGCGGTTGGTTTCAGTGTCCGTGAGCGGACCTTGCAGGAACGAGCCGGGGCGGCGGCCTTTGACCTCTTCGAGCGTGTAACCGGTGATGCGGGTGAAGCCGGCGTTGACCCACTCGATGCAGCCGGTGATGTCACAGATGATGACGGCGTTGCTGGTGCGGTCGGCCACCATCGCGAGGCGACGGGCCTCGGCTTCGGCCGTGCGCAGGTGTGAAGTCATGTCGCGGGCGAGCTCGAGTGCGTGGCTGCGGCTCATGCCAAGCGCGAAAATGACAGCGGCGAGAAGCAACGTGATCACGGTGCCGCCGAGGCCGATGAAGAACGGCACGGTGCGCTCGACCAATGCATCGAACTTGGGCGTCGAGGTGATCACCAGCGTCCATTGGCGTCCGCCGATGGTGGCGGGCATGATACGATGAAACAAAGCGCCGGATGCGTCGGCCGGAGTGGAATCGGTGTCGAGCAGGAGTTGATCGCGCGAGGTGACGGAGCCCTCGAATATCTCCGCGTTGATCAGATTTTCGCTGAAATCCATCACGCCGGCGAAAGTCTCGTTGAGAACCATCGGAGTATAAACGAGACCCCATAACGAGGCTTCGCGCTCGGCGGGCGTGCGGGGATGCGTGCCGTTGAGATAGACCGGCAGAAGGTATAGAAAACCGCTTTGCGCGCTCCGTTCGGCCAGCACGAGTGAAATGCGACCGGTGAGTGCGGGCTCCCCGGTGCGCACGGCGCGCTCGATGGCCTCGCGACGCACGGCTTCACTGCCGACATCGAAGCCCCACGCCTGGCGATTGGGCGCGAGCGGCTCGATGAATTTGATCACATACAAATCGGAGGATTCGCCGGTGGTCGCGGTTGCAGTGGACGCCTGGGCGATGGTGCTGACGTTGAAGTCGGGGGCATCATCGGCACGCTCGGCGGCGACGAAGGCATCGAGATCGGTCCGCTGCACGCGTTGGATAAAACCGAAGCCGAGGACCCCCGGGAACTCGCTGTGGAAATCGCGTGATTCAACGTAGGCGCGAAACTCCGAGCGTTCAACGGATTTACTGGCTGCGTAAACGCCGCGAGCGCCCTTGAGGCCGGACACCGGAAGATTGGCGCGGCGCACAAGGTCGCGAGACAGACGCTCGGCGAGACGGTCAAATCGATCATGCGCCTGTTCGAAGTAAATCGTTCCGGCCTGATGCGCGCTCCAGATGGAAGCAGTCAGACCGGCGATGATGATCAGAACGGGTGGCAGCCAGATGGCGGGAGTTTTCCCTCCCGCTGGAATGAGCGTGAGAGAAAAAGTTTTTTTGCAGGCGGCGAGGCAGCGCCAGAGGACCAGCGGGCCGGCCAGCAACGTGAGTAATGCGGCATCGAGGAACGCTTCGCTGAGGCCGTGGGTATCCGGAGCGATCACAGGCAATAACAGCATCACCAACACTTCTGACAGCGCGATGACTCCGAGCATTTCGACGAGCAAACGCGGGATATTCAGAGACCGTTGCATGGGGCGTGAGCAGATTACTTTGGAGGTCGGAGATTGTCACGCCCTGTGCACAAAAAAGACGGACCGATCAGGGTCCGCCTTGAGCCAAAAAAATAAAGCTGTTTTCCGGTTTAAGCCACCGTGAGGGTCACGGGGATGTTGCCCTTGGTGGCGTGCGAGTAGGGGCACACGACGTGGGCTTGCTCCACGATTTTTTCGACGGTGGCGCGGTCCACGCCGGGGACGGTGATGGTGAGGGCGGCCTCGATGCCGAAGCCTTGGCCGTCATCGCGCGGACCGATGCCGATCTTGGCGGTCACGGTGGCATCGGCGGGGATTTTCACAGAGGCCTTGCCGGCGACGAACTTGAGTGCGCCGAGGAAGCAGGCGGAATAGCCGGCGGCGAAGAGCTGCTCGGGGTTGGTGCCGGTGGCGCCGTCGCCGCCGAGTTCCTTGGGCGTGGTGAGCGTGACGGCGAGAACGCCGTCGGCGGATTTGGAGGAGCCGGAGCGGCCACCGGTGGAAGTGGCTTGGGTGGTGTAGAGAACTTTCATGTGAAGTGGATGCGACGGATTGGTAAGCGGGACGGAGTGATCAGGGTGCGCGGTCAGGCCGACCGGGGCAAGCTGGCGGCTTGCTTTTTCAACCAGGCGACTTCCTCGGGGAACACGTTGTGTGCGGAGCCGGGGAAAATGTGCTTAGTGACGGTGGCGTTGAAGGCGGCGAGTGCGGTGGCGCTGTGCTCGACGTGATCGAGCGGGATGTGGGCATCGCGTTCGGCGCACGCGACGAGGACGGGCGTGCCTTGGAGATCGATGCAATCACGGGTGGTGTCGGTCGGGCCGATGAGCGCGCCGCTCAGGCCGGCGACAAACGCGTAGCGGCGCGGATGACGCGAGGCGTATTCAAGACTCAAGCACGCGCCTTGGGAAAACCCGGCGAGGCCGATGCGTTCCGACGGAATGCCGGCGACGAGGGCTTCGGCGACGAGGGTGTCGATCACGGCGAGGGCGCTGGAAAGCCACGGCTCGTTTTGTGCCGGCGGCACGAGGAAACGATGTGGATACCAGCTGCTGTTGGCCGCCTCGGGCACGAGGTAGGTCAAGTCGGAGGCGCCGAATACATCGGCAAGGCCGGCGATGTCGTCGGCGGAGGAACCGCGACCATGGAGAAGGATCACGACGCCGCGGGCTTTCGCGAGCGGAGCGCCGAGTCGGAGGGTGTGGGTGGCGTCGTGGAGGTGCATGGTTTGTGACGAAGTAGCGAGTAGCGGGTAGCTAGTAGTGAGTAGTCGGAGGACGGATTGGGGGTGCTCGCTACCCGCTACTCACTACCCGCTACTTTTTATTTAGTGGCGAGTTTCGCGGCGATTTGGGCGGTGTGTTTGCCTTGGTAGCGGGCGATGGCGAGTTCGTTGGGGGAGGGCGTGCGTTCGCCTTTGGAACCGGCGATGGTGCCGGCGCCGTAAGGAGAACCGCCGGTGATGTCGTCCATGTTGGTGAGTTCTTGCGCGGCGTAAGGAACGCCGACGACGACCAGACCCTGGTGGAAGAGGAACGTCTGCATGCTGACGAGGGTGGTTTCCTGGCCGCCGTGTTGCGTGCCGGTGGAAACGAACACGCCGCCGGCTTTGCCGACGAGGGCGCCCTTCATCCAGAGGCCGCCGGTGGAATCAAAGAAGGCCTGCATCTGGGCCGAGGCGCTGCCGTAGCGCGTGCCGGAGCCGAAGAGCACGCCATCGGCCTCGGCGAGGTCGGCGGGCTTGGCGACCGGAATGTGCTCGAAGGTTTTTTTGGTTTCGGTGGCGCCCATTTTGGCGAGGACTTCGTCGGAGAGCGTCTCCTGGACTTGGAGAAGTTCGACCTCGGTGCCGGGGACGGAGCGCGCGCCTTCAGCGACGGCTTCGGCGAGTTTATAGACATGGCCGTGGAGGCTGTGGAAAATGACTTTGATTTTGGTGCTCATGGTTTTGAGAAGTAGTGAGTGGTGAGTAGCGGGTAGTGAGTAGGGCGGAATTGAAGTAACCTTATTTGGTTACGGAGATGGGCGGGAGGAGCTTTTCGATTTGGGTGCGGGCTCGTTCGAATTGAACCGGGAGTTTGAGCGCGGTTCCCAATGATGCGAGGGATTCGTCCACCGCGAAACCGGGGTTGGCGGTGGCGATTTCGAAGAGGATTCCGCCTGGCTCGCGATAGTAGATCGAATGGAAGTAGTTGCGGTCGCGCACCTCGGAAACCGAGTAGCCGGCGTTTTGCAGCGCCTTTTGCATGACGAGTTCGGTGGCGTCGTTGGGCACGCTGAAGGCGATGTGGTGAACGGTGCCGGAACCGCCGGCGCCGGGTGCGGCGGAGGCGTTGGCAATGACGTCGATGTAGTTGCCCGATTGTTCGCCGGATGCAGCCGTGAAGCGGGCGCGGTCACCGTCGCGTCGAACGAGGCGGTAGCCCATCGTGTCGGTGATGAGTTTCTCGGTGGCTTGCGGAGCGCGCACCGTGAGTTCGGCGGTGTGCATGCCGCGGAGGGCGTGGTCGGCGGGGATGGTGGCGGTGGTCCAGCCGGAGCGGGTGTCGTTGGTGACGGCGACGATCTCGACGGGGATGCCGTCGGGGTCGGCGAAGGCGACGACGTCTTCGCTGAAGCGATTGCGACGCGTGGCGGCGACGTTGTTGGTCTGAAGGCGAGCCTGCCAGAAATCGAGCGAGGTGGCGGGAGCAGCGAAGACGATGGCGGTGGTTTGTCCGGAGCCGACGCGACCGCGGGCCTCGTGGCCGGGCCAGTAGAAGAACGTGATGATGGAACCGGGGCGGCCGGATTCGTCGCCGTAGTAGAGATGGTAGGCGGACGGGTCGTCGAAGTTCACCGTTTTCTTCACCAGGCGCAGACCGAGGATGCCGGTGTAGAAATCAACGTTTGCCTGCGGGTTGCTGGCGATGGCGGTGATGTGGTGGAGGCCGGTGGGAGTGTTCATGGTGAAGAAGGGGACAGAGGACGGAGAACAGATTACAGAGGACAGAATGCGGAGTGTTTACTTGGTGGCGGCGCCGGCGAGGGCTAGGGTGAGGACGATGTTTTCGGCGACCTTGTCGGTGGCCTGGCCGGGCATGATGTTGAAGTCGCTGCGGTTGATTTCGAAGGTGGTGCGGAGGACGAGGAGGTCGCCCTTGAGATTGGCGTCTCCGAGGCGGGCACCGAGTTTGTCGGCGAGGTGGGTGAAGGTGACAGGGACGGTGACTTCCTTGGTCACGCCTTTGACGGTGAGGTTGCCGGTGAGATCGGCGGTGACCTGCGTGCCCTTGGTCTTCACGTTGGCGACCTTGACGGCCTCGAAGGTGATCTCGGGATATTTGGCGACATCAAGCCAGTTGGCGCTGTGAAGATGCTCGGCCATTAGCGGGTTTCCGACGGTAATGGATTTAGTAGCGAGGATGATCTTACCGGTGGTGGCGGTGGGCGCGGCGGTGTCGAAGACGACGGTGCCGGTGATGCCGGTCGCGGTGCCGGTGATGGATTCGAGGGGAGCGTCGAGGTGGAACTGAACGTTGTTAACGCCCTTCGGGTCTTTGAAGTCGAAGGACTGGGGCGCGGCGTAGGCGGCGGAGACGAGGGCGGTGGCGAGGAGGGAGGAGCGGATGAGCGAGTTCATGGTGTGTTTTGGAATGATGAGTTGAGCTGGCAGAAATTTTTAGGCGTGGCGGCCGTTGGTGAAGATGCTCGCGGTGGCGAGGGCGGCGGCGACACCTGCTCCGGCCGCGAGGACCTCGACACCGGCGACGAAGGTTTTTTCGCGGACCGGGAAATCGATGCCGGTGATCTCGTCGTGCTGGACGACGACCCTGCTGGTCTGGGTCCAGCCGGCGTGGGCACCGGTGGCGATCCAGAGGCCGAGCACCGCGAGCAGGGCGGCTGCGGCGGTGAGGCGGAGGGCGAGGGAGAGTCGGTTGGTCGGTTGCATGGGACCAGATTAGCAGGCGAAGGGTTATGCGCCTACTGCGCGGAACGGCTTGCCGTCATGCGTTTCGCGCATAACCGTGCGTCACCGTGAATCTTGATCTTCTTCGTTCGTTCTTCGCCATCGTGGAGCAAGGCAGCCTGAACAAGGCATCGGAGCGGTTGCGCGTGTCGCAATCCACGCTCACGCGGCAGATGCAAACGCTGGAGCAGGAAGTGGGCGGTGCGCTGCTGGAGCGGAGTCCGGGCGGCGTGGCGTTGACGGCGACGGGACATGCGCTGGCTGAAAAGATGCGACCCCTGCTGGAGAAATTCGACGTGGCGATGGCGGATGTGCGACAACGGGCGCGTGGACAGAGCGCGGTGTTGCGCATCGGTTATCTGATGTCGGCGGCGGCGTGTTATCTGAATCCGGCGTTGTCGGCGGTGAGGAAGGCGCACCCCGAGGTGAAGGTGACGATGCGGGATTTGTCACCGGGTGAGCAGATCACGGCGTTGCGCGAAGGAACGATTGATGTGGGCTTGATCGGGCAGGCGGGGGCGCTGCTGACGAAGGAATTTTATGTGAAGACGCTGGCGGTGCTGCCGGTGTGGGCGGCGATGTCGGAGGAGAATCCGCTGGCAAAGGCGAAGACGGTGAAGATGGCCGATCTGAAGCGTGAGGTGTTTGTGGGTGCGCTCGACGAGGATGTGCCGGGACACAACAGGTGGGTTTCCCAAGTGTGCAAACGCGCGGGTTTTCGTGCGCGCTTCGTGCAGGATGCGGACAGTCTCACGCACGGGTTGTCCCTGGTGGTGACGGAAGGCGCGGTGTCGTTGCTGCCCGGTTATGTGCAGCGGCAGCAGGTGCCGGGCGTGGTGTTTCGCGAGTTGCGCGACACGACGGCGAAGTGGGAACTGATGGTCGCCTGGCAACGCGGCAAGTCGTCGGCTGCGTTGAAGACATTGCTGGAGGCATTGGCGGAGGCGGGTGCGATGCGGTGAAACTTTTTGCTGCCCAATCCGCCTGGATGTTTCAGGGTGGAGGGATGTCAGCGCCGATCCTTTACGAGTCCCATTGTCACACGCCTCTTTGCAACCATGCCGAGGGCGAGCCTGAAGACTATGCAGTGATGGCGGAACTGCGCGGGTTGAAGGGAATTATCTTCACCTGCCACGCGCCGCTGCCGGATGGATTTGCGAAGGAAGTGCGCATGCTGCCGGAGGAGTTTGAGACTTATGTGGCGATGATCGCACGTGCGCGTGAGGCGTTTGCAGGCCGGGTCGATGTGCGGCTCGGGCTGGAGAGCGATTTTTATCCGGGCGTCGAGCCGTGGCTGGAGAAACTTCATGCGCGCGTGCCGCTACACCATGTGCTGGGTTCGGTGCATTACCAGATGCGCGATTACCGGGCATTGTTTTACCGCGGCGATGTGGCGGCGTATCAGGAAATTTACTACGAGCACCTGGCGTTGTCGGCCGAGAGCGGATTGTTCGATACGCTGGCGCATCCGGATCTGATCAAGAACGAGGATCCGGCGCAGTGGAGCTTTGAGCGGATCAAGCCGCAGGTGGAGCGCGCGCTGGATCGCATCGCGGCGACCGGTGTGGCGATGGAGCTTAACACGAGTGGAATGCTCAAGGCGTTGCCGGAGATGAACCCGTCTCCGTCGCAACTGGTGCTCATGCGCGAGCGGGGGATTCCGATCGTGCTCGGTGCCGATGCGCATACGCCGCGCCGCGTGGCCGATGGTTATGCGATGGCGATGCGGATGTTGCAGGCGGCGGGTTACACCGAGGTGAACTACTTTCTGGATCGCAAGCGCCACACGGTGCCGATCACGGACGCGCTCGCTTCACTACGCTGAGCCGGAGCACTCAGGTGCGCGGCGTGGAGGAGGTGACTTCCGTGGAGAGTGTTTGCAACGCCTGCCAGGCGCGGCCGAGCGCGGCGTGGAGGAGATCCACGCGGAGCGGTTTGCTCAGGAAATCGTTCATGCCGGCGCGGAAGGCGTTGAGGCGGTCCTCCTCGAAGGCACCGGCGGTGAGGGCGATGATCCACGGGTGATTCTGGTGCTGAGGCAGTGCGCGAATGCGGCGGGTGGCTTCGAGACCGTCCATGCCGGACATCTGCACATCCATCAAAATGACATCGAAGGAACGGCGTTGCAGCGCGCCGAGGGCTTCGGCGCCGTCGGAGACGATTTCGACCTCGTAGCCAAGGCGGCGCAAGGTGAGCTGGGCGACGCGTTGATTCACGTTGTTATCCTCGGCCATCAGGATGGACAGCGGCATGGCGTCGCCAATTCGTTGTGATGCGGGCGGCGTGGGTGAATTTTGCCCGCTTTGAAGCGAGGGCACCAAGCTCGCCATGAGTTGATAGAATCGAGGCGCGGAGCTGTCGGAGAGCGTGCCGATGCGGTTGATCGGAAGGAGCGGCGTGGATTTGAGGGCGCGGGCCTGAAGTGCGCGGGCGAAATCGAGACCGTCCATGCCGGGCATCTCCGGATCGGAGATGATGAGATCGCACGGCACACCGGTGGCGAGCCGGTCGAGGGCGTGTGTGGCGTCGGGGACCGAGAAGGTGAACAGGCCGGCGAGGCGCGCATAGTGTTCGATGGTGGCGCGCAAAGGCTGGATCGCGACGATCAAGGCGTGGCGGTGGGCGAGGCGGGCGAGACAGTTGGCATGCACCGTGAGGGCGTCCTCGATGACCACGGGCACGCGGATGTTGACGGAGAAGGTGGATCCACGGCCCAAGGTGCTCTCCACTTCGATGGTGCCGCCCATGAGCTCGGTAAGACGGCGGCTGATGGCGAGGCCCAGACCGGTGCCGCCGTGCGTGCGGGTGATGGAGGCGTCCACCTGGAAAAAGTGTTCGAAGAGCCGGGCCTGTTTGTCCTTGGGAATGCCGATGCCGGTATCGGTGATCTGGAAGGTGAGGCTGACCTCATCGGCCGAGGCGGAATCCACCCGTGTCTCCAGGAGGATGCCGCCGTGGTCGGTGAATTTGACGGCGTTGCCGAGCAGGTTGACGAGAATCTGGCGGAGGCGGGAGGCGTCGCCCTCGATCATGCGGGGAGTATCCGATGAAATGATACGCGAGAGAGACAGGTTTTTCTGGCGGGTGTGCGGCTCGACGAGATCCATGGCCTCGGCGACGCAGGCAAGCAAGTCGAAGGGCTGGCGTTCCAGTTCGACGCGACCGGCCTCGATCTTGGAGTAGTCGAGCGTGTCGTTGATCAGCGTGAGAAGGGATTCGCCGGAGAGCTTGATCGTCTGGAGATAGTCACGCTGCTCGGCATCGAGCGGGGTGCCGGCGAGGATGTTGGTCATGCCGATCACACCGTTAAGAGGCGTGCGGATCTCGTGGCTGATGGTCGCGAGGAAGGAGCTCTTGGCCTGATTGGCCGCCTCGGCGACGCGGGCCAGCCGCTGGGCTTCCTCGATGGTGGCCTGAAGGGACGTGTTGGCCGCGCGGAGGCTTTCGTCGGACTCGAGGAGGGCGATCATGTTCACGCGTTCGCGGGTGATGTCGTAATTAACGCCATAGGAACGGATGATGCGGCCATCGGCATCGCGCACGATGCGGCCGCAGTTGCGAATGTAACGGACGTCGTCGTCGGGCGTGAGCACGCGATACTCGACGTCGAATTCTCCGCGGCCCTCGGCGAAGGCGCGGTTGATCTGCTCTTCAGAGGCGCGATCATCGGGCAGCATCACGAGGCCCCAGATGGAAAAATTACCGGGGAAGGCGTCGCGGTGCATGCCGTGGAGGGCGAGCATGGCGTCGTCCCAGATGAGTTCGCCGGTGGCCTCGTTGTATTCCCAGATACCGATGCCGGCGAATTTGGCGGCGAGCGTCATGCGCTCGGCGAGGCGGGCGACCTCAAGCTCCGCGCGTTTGCGGTCATCGATGTCCTGCATGGTGCCGGCCACGCGCACGACGCGATTATCGACCGTGTAGGCGCGACCGATGCAGCGAACCCAGCGCACGCCGCCGGTGCGCGGGCGGAGCTGCAGTTCGATGTCGTAGGGAACGCCCATAAGACAGCACTGGGTGAAAGCCGCATCGATCAGCGGTTGGTGTTCCTCGATGAAGGTCGCGATGCCGTCCGCCGCGGCGGGCGGAGTGTCTCCCTCGGGAATCCCGTGGATGCGAAACGTCTCCGCGCTCCATTGCTGTTGATGCGTGGACAGATCGTAATCCCAGCTGCCGATGCGGGCGATGCGCTGGGCTTCGTTGAATAGCGCCTCGTTGCGCTCCAGAAACATTTCGCGTTCGACCTGCGCGGTGACATCGGTGCCCACGACGAGGAAGGCGTTCAACGTGCCGTCGTTGTCGCGGATCGGTTTCCCCTCAATGCGCATCCAGATGGAGACGCCGTCCTTGCGGCGGTTGCGGATGACCACGGAAAAGTTGAGACCGTTCTCGACGCCGTTGCGGATGTCGGCGGCGCGGGCGGGATCGCTGTCAGGCGCACGCATGAAGTCGGCTGGCGTGCGGCCTTTGACCTCGGTGAGCGGGTAACCGGTGATGCGGGTGAACGAGTCGTTGGCCCAGAGAATCCGATACTGCGGATCGGTGACGATGGCGGCGTTGTGCGTGTGTTCCGCGACCATCGCGAACATGTCCGTGGTCGCTGCCGGCAGGCTTTCGGGCCATTGCGGGGTCTGATCAGAAGGGATCATGAACGGTGAAACATGCGGGGCTGACGTGGCACCGAGTGTCTCACGAATGGCAGGACGGGCAACCTTGATCTACTGGGGGTTTTACCCAAGTGGGAGAAAATTCTGTCCTTTCGCCGCCGATCGCCTATGCCCGCCCCATGCCGTCGTCGCTCCTCAATCTTTATGGCTTCACGCGTGCCGAGCTCGGCACGCTCGTGGCCGGCTGGGGGCTGAACGCAGTGCACGCCGCGCGCCTGTGGAAGTATCTTTATCTGGAACGCGTGGTGGAGTTCGCAGCGATGGAAGAACTGCCGTTGCGGGTGCGGACGCGACTCGAGGCCGAGACGACGCTCGGCCTGCTGGCGACCTCGCGCGAAACACGCTCCAGTGATGGGTTTACGCGCAAGTATCTGCTCGCGCTCGAAGACGCGCACCGCATCGAAACCGTGCTCATGCGCTACAAGGGCCGCACCACCGCCTGCATCAGTTCGCAAGTCGGCTGTGCCATGGGTTGTGTGTTTTGCGCGACGGGCCAGATGGGTTACACGCGCCACCTGACGGCGGGCGAGATCGTCGCGCAGGCGGTGCATGTGGATCGCGTATTGTGGCATACCGCCGAGGAAAATCCTGCGCTCTCCGAGTCCGATCACAGTTCGCCGCACCACCGCCACGAGCGTCTGCGCAACATTGTGCTCATGGGCATGGGCGAGCCCTTGCACAACTACGACGCGGTCATGAAGGCCGTGGACATCCTCTGCGACGGCGCGGGCATGGGCCTCGGTGCGAAAAAAATCACGCTCTCCACCGTGGGCGTGGTGCCGGGCATCATTCGCATGACCGACGAGAAACGCCAGGTGTGCCTGGCCGTTTCGCTGCACGGGGCGACGCAGGCCGAACGCGCCGCGCTGGTCCCCGCGGCGCGCAAGTGGACACTTGATGCGTTGATGGACGCCTGCCGCTACTACACGACGAAGATGGACCGCCGCATCTTCTTTGAGTGGACGCTGATCGACGGCAAAAACGACGGCCCCGACCAGGCGCATGCGGTGGGCGCCTTGTTGAAGGGCATGGCGGCGCAGGTGAACCTGATCCCGTTGAATCCAACTTCAGGATACGCAGGCGCGCCAAGTAACAACGCCAAGAAATTCCAAGATATTCTCGCCGGCTACGGGCTGCCCAGCACGGTGCGCCAGCGGCGCGGCATTGATATCGGCGCGGGCTGCGGCCAGCTCGCGGTAGCGGATGCGTCGGCTTAAACGACGCCGGCGGCCGACAGGGATTTAACGAGCGGCGTGGGTAGTAATTGCACTGCCGGCAGTTCGGTCACCAGACCGAGCCGCCGTGCGCGCGCGGCCAGCGTGAGCCAGGCAAGCGACGCGGTTTCGCCAGTGACGGCGTTCTCGGCGACTTGGTCGATCAGCGAGGACGGCAGGTCGATCTGCGCGCGATCGAGGGCATTTTGCTCTGCGAGAAAGGCGGATGCGGAAATGCCCAAAGTGCGAATCCACGGGGATGGCCGCGAGGGCGCCGTATAGATCAGTCCCGCGTCTTCAGGATAGGCGGCCCATTCCATGAACAGACGGAAATGCGTGTGAAACTCGACGAGCGCGCGGTCTGCGTTGTCGCGCGCAAAACTGGACG
The DNA here is from genome assembly GCF_007559335.1 of Rariglobus hedericola. Classification (NCBI taxonomy): domain Bacteria; kingdom Pseudomonadati; phylum Verrucomicrobiota; class Opitutia; order Opitutales; family Opitutaceae; genus Rariglobus; species Rariglobus hedericola. The sequence goes on along the minus strand of NZ_VMBG01000003.1, from coordinate 93,856 downwards.
ACCAGGTTTTGCGTTCGCGGGCCTTGGCGACGTCCCAGAGCTGGAGGGAGAGTGTCCACTGGTTGCCGTCGCCGCCGGTGAGCGAGCCGGTGAGCACGAAGTCGAGACCATCGGCCGCAGTGTCCACGATTTGCTGGATGTTGGCCGGCGTCCAAGGATGGGGGAACAAGACGTGGCGTGATTGCTCGCGGGAACCGAGCACGGCGATCGGCGTGTAGTTGACGGAGAAATACATGGTTTCCGCCAGCCAGAGAGGGAAGCCGCGCGCGAAACGGCCGAGGTCGTCCTCGGGGCGGTCGAGGCGTTCGCGCAGATCGGGCAGGCCCGGAGTGGCGAGCTGGGTGAAGGCAATGCGCCGCGCAGCCGGGGCCTTGGGCGGAAGGAGGCCGGGGGTTGTTTCCACGCCGTAGGCCCACACCGGTTTGGCGATGCTGACGAGCGAAACGGTTTCCGCGCCCGACGTTTCGGTCGGCAGCGTGGCATCCAAGGCCAGTGACGGAAATACGCCTGCGGGGGCAGGCGGGGCGCTTCGGCCGATGAGACGATCCATGAAACCCATGCCCACAACGAAGACGGTCCCTGAATTGTCGCGACGCTTTTCGTCTGCAAATCCGTCGAGGGGACGGATTTTACAGATTTTATGCGGATTCCTTAGCGAGCGGAAGGCGCGGCGAGCCTGGCGGGATCGAGGCCTTCGCGGATGGCCAACGTGGCGAGGACTTTTGGAACGTAGAGGCGTGTTTCCGTGGGCAGGGCGTCGGCAATCTCGGCAAACGTCTTGGCGTCTTCGGCCTTGAGGGTGCGACGCACGCGACCTTCGCCGGCGTTGTAAGCGGCGAGCGCGAGCGGCCACGAATCGAACATCCCGTGCAAGCGGCGGAGCAACGTGGCGGCGGCGCGCGCGCTTTTCTCGGGATCGTTGCGCTCGTCGAAAGGCAGCAGGCTCAAGCCCTGCGCCTTGGCGGTGACGGGCATGAGTTGAAACAAACCTTGGGCGCCGGCGGGGCTTTTGGCGCGGGGGTTGAACATCGATTCGACCTCGGGAATCCAGGCGAGATCAGCGGGCAGACCTTCGTCGGCGAAGATTTTTTTGAGGTCGGGCAAAAACTCGTCGGCGCGGGCGGGGCGCGGGCGGTCGCGCAGGCGCTCCACCCATAAATCATACAGCGGGATGTCCGAGTTCGTAGATTTGGGGACGACGGGCACCGGGGTCACGGGGCCGGGCTGCGGCACGGGTGTCGGCGTGGGTTGAGGCGTCACGGGCGGGGCGATTGCTTTTTTGGCCACCACGATTTCGTCGATACGCTCTTCGAGCCAGTCGGCATAGTCTTTGTATTCGGGCAGAGCGCGCAGGGCGAGGAGGGCGGTGCGCGCTTCGGTCTCGTAAGCGGCGAGTTCGGCGAGCGAGCCGGTTGCGCGGGTCTTTTCGAGGCGCGCGGCAAATTCGTCCCATTGTGCGCGAGTGGGGAAGGCTAAGTCCTTTTTAATCTCGGGCGGGGCATACGCTTCGAACAGCGACTGCCCGAGCGTGAACAAATCCTCGGAGTCCGCCGTCGGGGCCGGAGTGGGCGTGGGCGCGGGTGTTTCGGCCAGCAAGGTGGTGGCGAGCAAGGGTAAGCACAGGAAGCGGAGCGACATGGTGGTTTGGACAGGAGAACGGCGAACGGGTTGCACCGGGGTGCGAGGGGAGGAGGGAGCTTTCCCGTTTGACCCTCGGGAGGGGGCGTTTAATTAGACCGGTCCTGCAGATGAACCGGGTGCACATCAAAACCTACGGGTGTCAGATGAACGAACGCGACAGCGAAGCGGTCGCGGCGATGCTGCGTGCCCGCGGCTACCGGATCGTCGGTTCCGAGGATGAGTGCGATGTGATGCTCCTCAACACCTGCTCCGTGCGCGACGCCGCCGAGCAGAAGGCGATCGGCAAGGCCGCCAACATCACTCATCGCAAAAAGAAAAACCCCGACTTCGTGTTGGGTATTCTCGGCTGCATGGCGCAAAACCGTGGCGCCGAGCTGCTGGATAAACTGCCCGACGTGGACCTCATCGTTGGCACCCAAAAATTTCACCAGGTTCCCGATTACCTCGACAACCTCCGCGCCGCCCGCGAGGCCGGAGTGCCCATCGGCGAGACGATCATCGACATCGGCGAGGAGGCCGGTTCGCAGAACACGATCAAAGACCATCTTTCGCCCGAATCGGTCGAAGGTTCCGGCGGCGCGGCCGACCTCGTGCCCCAGGTCAACGCCTTCGTCTCCATCCAGCAGGGCTGCAACATGGATTGCGCGTTCTGCATCGTCCCGAAGACGCGCGGCGACGAACGCTCGCGTCCGATGGATGACATCGTGACCGAGTGCCGCACCCTCGCGGCGCGCGGCGTGAAGGAGATCACCCTCCTCGGCCAGATCGTCACCAGCTACGGACGCCGCGATTATGCGCACACCAACGGCATCTCGCCGTTCGTGCAGTTGCTTGAGCGCGTCCACGAAATCGAAGGCATCGAGCGCATCCGGTTCACTTCGCCGCATCCGCGTGGCTTCAAGGAAGACCTCGCCGCAGCCTACGGGCGTTTGTCCAAGCTCTGCGAATACGTGCACCTGCCGATGCAGAGCGGGAGCAACCGCATCCTGAAGGCTATGAACCGCCCGTATTCGCGCGAGCGCTACAAGGAGATCGTCGATTCCCTGCGCGCGGTGCGACCCGACATGTATTTCTCGACGGATATCATCGTGGGTTTCCCCGGCGAGACCGACGAGGAGTTCGAGCAGACGCGCGAGTTGTTCGAGGCGTGCAACTACGACATGGCCTACGTCTTCAAGTATTCCATCCGCAGCGGCACGCCGGCGGCGGACATGGGCGACCAGATCCCTGACGAGGTGAAGGAGCATCGCAACCAGGTGCTCCTCGATATCCTTAAGAAAAACTCCGAGCGCCGTAACGCCGCATTGCTCGGCACGGTGGAAGAAGTGCTGGTTGAGGGTCCGGACAAAACCGGCAAGCGTTTTACCGGTCGCACCCGCGGTAATCGCGTGGCGATCTTCGATGCGAATCCGCGACTGATCGGACAGCTCGTGCCGCTTAAGATCGATCGCGCCAGTGTGAGCACACTTTACGGCGAACTGCAGTTGGCCGGCGTCGATGGCCTCGAGGCTGACGGCCAAAACCATATTCCGTCTTCGTCGGGTTTGATGACTTCTGCCGGCTCACAGTTCTAGACTCTCCGCTCTCAACTTTCTTCATGTCCCTCACCCTCGCCACCCTCGTCACCGGCCTGATCCTGCTCTCGCTGGGCGCGCTCTTTCTCGTGAGCAATTCCGCGATCAAGTCGATGTTCAAGGCGTTCCCGCGCTCGCAGATCGCCACGGTGATTTTCTTCGGCGGCGGCGCGGCGTGGTTCGTTTATAACGTGGCCAACATGTCCACGGCCGACGTGATCGGGTTCTCCACGCCGACTCCGTTTGTGTTCATTTTCGGCGGGCTGGCGTTGGCGGCGTTTTTTTATCTGCCGGAGTTTCTCGCGGTGCGCGGCTTGAGCGTGGTGACGCTGGTCGGTTCGTGGCCGCTGCTCATGTCGGCTTACGGTCGTTATGAAGTTCCTCAGCGGCTCCTGATGGTTTCGGCGCTTTATGTGGCGATCCTCGCCGCGCTCTATCTCGCGGTGTCGCCGTTCCGCCTGCGTGATTTCTTCGACTGGCTTTATCGCACGCCGGGCCGTGCCCGTATTCTCGGCGGGGTGCTGGCGGCTTACGGTTTGTTGCTGGCCGGCGTGGCGTTCACCTACTGATTTTTTGTTACCCTGATGACTCCCGTTCTTCTTGTTCTCGCCGGTCCCGCCGGTTCTGGAAAAACCACCCTGTGCGAGCGCATGGTCGCCGAAGTTCCCGGGTTTGAGCGCATCGTCACCACGACGACCCGTGCGCCGCGTCCGGGCGAAGTCGATGGTGTGCATTATCACTTTTTATCATCCGACGTGTTCGATGCCAAAGTCGCCGCGGGCGAGTTCCTCGAATGGGCGTGGGTTCACAAAACCGGCAACCGTTACGGCACGCTGGCGTCGTCGGTGCTCGATCCGCTGGCGGCCGGCCGCAGCCTGATCATCAATGTCGATGTGCAGGGTGTGGACAGCTTCCGCCAGGCCGCCAAGGCCAACCCGCTGCTTTCGCAACGCATGGGCTCGGTGTTCATCAATGTCCCGATTCCCGAGCTGCGCGTGCGGCTCACGGGTCGCGGTGAGACCGAGGCCGAAATCGCGCACCGCATGGAAACCGCCGAGCGCGAGTTGCTGGAAATCGGCAAATTCGACTTCGTGGTCGATAGCAGCCACCGTGAGGACGACTTTGAAGAACTGCTGGCGATCTGGCGTCAGGTGCAGGCGCGCGCGGAGCAGGTTTAACCAAACTCGAACAGTCTGAACCGTTTGGTTGCCAGCGGGTCTGACGAAGCATGGTTGTTTCTTTTCTGCGTCGGATCACGCCCAAGCAATGGACGTTGCTCGCCTTTGCGTTGGCGGCCTGCGTCGGCTTGGTTTTTCTCTACCGGTTGATCGATATGCAGGCGGTCCATGATTACGCGCAGCGCATGAACGGCTTCGCGGTGTTCGTAGTGATGACGGTGCTGCCCATGTTTGGTTTTCCGGTGAGCGTGCTGCACGTGGCGGCCGGCGTGCGCTTCGGCACGGGACTCGGACTCGCGCTCACCACAGTCTCGATCTTCATCCAATTGCTCGCGAGCTATGCGCTCGTGAAAGCGGCGCCGTCGTTCTTCGCGCGCTGGGTCGAGCCTCTGCGCAAGCGTCTGCCCAAGGCTGCACACGCGCCGCTCACGCAATTCACGATGCTCCTGCCGGGCGCCCCGTATTTTGCGCAGAATTATGTGCTGCCGCTGGTCGGCGTGCCACTAGGCACGTATCTATTATGGAGCTTTCCGCTGCACGTGGTGCGCTCGATCGTCGGCGTCATCTTTGGCCATGAGAGTGCCGATCTCACGCCGATGAAACTCGCGGGTTTCGGTCTGTATTCGATCGCGATCGGGCTTACGTGCGCGTGGTCGTTCCGTCGCCTGCAGAAGAAAATGAAAGATCAGCCAGCAGGGGCAGATGGTCCGAAGCCAGTCGCGTAAGATCGTTGCGCGGCACGAAAGCGCGCTCGGTTTCGAAATGGGCCGAAACGAAAATGTGATCGATGCGCATAAACGGTTTCGTGGAACTGAACGTGCTCCGCGGACGGTGACCGCTGCGGGCGGCCTGCACATCGCGCAGCTTTGAAGCGGCCAGACCGTAAGGCGCACTGCCCGGCGAGAGATTAAAATCACCGCAGAGGATCACTGGCTCCGTGGCGATGACCGGTCCGAGCCAGTCGGGGCCGAGCAAGGCATTCATCTGTGCGAGACGTTCACGCGGACTGAGGCCGAGGTGCGTCGTGACGATGTTGAGATTGACGCCGTTGACTTCGATGCGCGCCCAGAGCGCGCCACGGGCCTCCGGAAACCAGCTGTTGGGTGCGTTGGGAAGTTCGCCGACCTTGATGATTTCAATCGGCCAGCGACTGACGAGCGCATGGCCATAGTGTTCGCTCTGGCTGTGTTTCACGGTCGGGCAAAACACGACGTGATAGCCGAGCGCCTCGGCGACAAGCGTGGCCTGATCCTCGCCGCGCGAACGGGAACGTCCCAAATCGAGTTCCTGCAAGGCAACGATGTCTGCGGATTGCTGCTGTATGATGCGGGCGATGCGACGAGGGGAAACGCGACCATCCATGCCGCTGCAGCTATGCGTGTTGTAGGTCATCACGCGGAGATGGGTTTCATTGCGTGCGCCGGCGTGGCGGGCGGAGGTGAGCGGTTGACGCCCGAGCAGTGCGAGACCGGCCGCGCGCAGATCGGAGGGACGCACAAAATCAATCGCGTCGGCCGGCAAACGCGTGCCGGGCGGCACGAGCAGGAAGCCCTGGGTTTCATCCGGACCTATGCTGGCGTGCGAGCCGCGCTCGGGTGCAAACGTCCATGACCCCGCGGGGCTCCAACCGACCAGCACGAGATCGCCGCAGTCCTTGTTTTCGCAAAACGTGACGAGATCGCGGGCGATTTCGGCGCGCAACGGCTCGGGGTGATTCGCCAACATCGCCGGCACGCCCTCGGGGACGGAGGTTTCTCCCTGGGCGTGCAGCCAGGTGATGCGTCCGTTGGCGTCGCGGTGAAGGACACCGGGGACCTTGCCGTCATCGACAAGGCGGCGGGCGACGGCGTGTTTTTGGAGATCGGTGAGCTCGGGCTTAAAATAAGCATGACCGATCGGGCCCAGTGCCGCGACGGTGGCTTCGGTCACGATCTGTTCGGCGGCGAGTGCATCGGTGGTGATTTTATGGATACCGCCGGGGAATTCGGTCGCAAACGAACGGGCGCGTTCCTGCCCGTGGTCCGAAAAAATGAACACGCTGTAATCGCGGCGCGTGGAGCGTTGCGCCGCGCGGTAGAGGTTCTTTATTGAACGATCGATGCCCTTCAATGACCAGTGGGCGAAGCGCGAGCCGGGACCGCGACGGTGCGAAAGTTCGTCGTAGCCGAGGAAGTTGACGTGCACGGCCGGCAGACCGCGGGTGACGTCCACCTGGCCGCCGATGGTGATGAGTTCGCGCAGACCGATGCCGATGAACGTGCGCGAGATGACCATGCCGAATTCCTGCGACGGCCATTGTCCGCGTAAAATACCGCGGACGGCCTGCGGGACTGAGATGGCCAACTCCAGGAGCAGCAGTCCGGCGATCTTGATCACCGACGGAATATGCAGCGCGATGAACACGAAAATATTCCTGATCTTGCCGGTGCGCCACATGTCGCTGAACGCGATGCTGGCTCCGCAAAAATGCGTTTCCTCGGGAGCGGCCCCGCCCGAGTAAATATTGGACCATGAACTGCCGCCCTTGAGCAGACCTTCATGATCGGCTTGAAAGCGCGCTTCGAATTTCTTGGCCCACTCAGGCTGGAACATCATTCCGGTCGCGCCGGTTTCACGATCAAGAAACGAAAAGGCCGGCACGCCTGCGCGCACGCCGTAGTAGAGTTCGGCCTGCACGGCCGGAGTCGTGGTCGGGATGCCCGGATAAAACGTGTGCATCGCATAGTGTCCGCGATCACGCAGGCGTTTGAGGAAAGGCATTTTCCCCTTGGCGATCGCGTCCTCCAGCTGGCGGCGGGCGAGGCCGTCGATCTGGATCAACAGCAGGCCGGGCTCCTCGCTCTGACCCTCGATCGGCGTGAGACCGAGGTTGCGAATAGCCCATTCATTGCGGCTGAAGCGACGGCGCCAGCTGCGAAATTTCGATTCGATGGATGCGAACATGGAACGGGATTAGGCGACGACGGCGCTGGTGAGAGCCTGAACCTTTTTCGCGATTAGATTCCATTCGGTGCTGAGACGCTCGAGGAAGGAGCCCCAAGGATTTTGCTGGGTGATCAAACGCTCGCGACGGGTGGCTTTGCGGATGTCTTCGTAGAAGGCGAGGGCGAGCTCGGCGCAGTGTTCCTTGGAAAAATCCTCGGCGGTGCGGCGGGCTTCCTTGGAAAACGCGCGGCGCAGTTTCGGCTCGGCCTGAAGACGCGCGAGGTGCGCGGCAAAGGTCTTCGCGGGAGTGCGGGCGGGCAGCATAAAACCGTTTTTACCGTGGCGCATGACCTCGCGCACGCCGGAGGCGTTGAGCGCGACGACGGGCCGGCCGGCGGCCATCGCCTCCGCGAGAACCATACCCTGTGTCTCGCTGAACGAGGCAAAGGCGAACACGTCCATCGCGTTGTAGGCATCGGCCAAAGAACGGCCGCTGTGTTTGCCGGCGAGGATGAGCTGGGACGCTGCACCGTGTTTGGCGAAGGTGGCCTTGATGGCGTCTTCGGACGGACCTCCTCCAACAACGAGAAAACGCGCGGTGGGCGTTTTCTTCACGAAGAGCGCGACGGCTTCGGCCAGGTAGCCGAGGTTTTTTTCGGGGGCGAGACGGCCGAGATGGCCGACGACAAACGCCTTGGCAGGGATCTTGAATTTTTTGCGGAAGCGGGCGCCGTCGCCCGAGGCAAAAGTCTCCACGTCGATGCCCGTGGGCACGACGCGGATGGGCGAGGTGACGCCGCGCTTTTTGATGAGCTTGGCGATGCTTTCGCTGGGTGCGATGACGCCGTCGCACAGGTTGGCAAACTCGGTGGAGAGATTGATCGCGACCTGTTTCAAAGCGGGCGAATCAAAGGGCACGTAGTGCGTGTAGTCCTCGTAACGCGTGTGGTGCGTGAAGATCACCGGAACGTTTTTGGTGGCGGCGACGCGCAGCGCGGTGTCACCGAGCAGAAACGGATGATGCGTGTGGATGATGTCCGACTGGAATGCGTCGAGCCGGTCGGAAAGTGTGGCGGCGAGCGGCAGGCGCACGGAGAAATCGCTGCCATTGAAATTCTGGATGGCGGCGACGCGCTCGACGATGGCGGCGGCGCGCTTGGTGAGCGGCTTGCCTTCAAACTCGGGCGCGATGACGAGGACTTGGTGCTTACGCTGCCGGTATTCCTCGGCAAACGTGCTCACCGAACGGGCTACTCCGCCGACGTGCGGCAGGTAGGTGTTGGTCATCATGCAGATTTTCATGGGAGTTTTTTTAAGACAAACGTGCGAATGTGGTCGGGGCGCTCGATCAGGACGGGCGAGCAGCCGGGCAGGCGGAAATCAAGTTGCGGCGGTTCGGCGCGCCATTGTCCGTCAAGGGTGATGCGTGCGCCGCCGGCGACGTCGGGTTCGATGGTGACGGTCACCGCACCCCAAGGCGTAAGCGTGGGGCCAAAGGACGTGCGGGTGCCCGTCCACCAGGCGGGCTTTACGCCGGAGCCGATGACGAGTGCGTTGGTTTCTTCGCGAACGTAGCAGTTGCGAATCATCATGAGCCATTCGGCGGCGGCCCAGATGTGTTGTCCGTCGCCCATGCAACCGCCGCCGGTGCGCGGATGAATCGCCTCGGGCCACTGGCCGGTGGGCGAGGCCAGCGAGGCCACGCAATCAATCAACTCCCAGGCGCCCTGAGGATCACCGGCGCGCAGGCGGACCTGGGCAAGGTGGATCGTGAGGTAGGCGTTGATCCCGGAGTGGATCATGTTCTGAAAAAAGCCGCCGCCATACATGCTGTGGTCGCGGAGATATTCGGCGGTCTTCAGGATGCGTGCGTCAGCAGGTGCGAAGAGCTGCAGCGGATAATCCGCGACGAGCGAACCCACGGCACCGGAGTCCATGCGGCGCTTGGGCGAAGCGGGAATGGCGCCGGGGAAACGACGCTGCGGGCCGGCGGGAAACGATGTCTCGATGGTCCCGAGGAATTCGTCGGCCTCGCGTGAACACTTGGCAGCGAGCTCGTTGTCATGCGAACGCAGGAGCACGGCAGCGCAACGCAGGCCGGACACGGCCCAGAAGTCGTCCCAGTAATAAAAATCGTTGGGGCCGAGATGCTCGGCACTGAAGCCGGCGGGGAGGAGTCCGGCCTCGGGCTTGCCGGAGTCGCGGGGCAGACGTTTTCCGGTAATCCAACGAGCGCCCTTGGCGACGGCTTCGCGCCAGGCGTCCGGAAGCGTTTCGCCGGTGAGTGCACCGAAACGGTGATAGATCCAGATGGCCTCGCCGTTGGAGTCCCATTCGCCCTCCTGCGAAAGGAAATAACCGTCGCGGCGCTGGCGTCCGGCGAATTCGCCGAGAGCGCGCCGGGTGCGTTCGACGTCACCGAGTGTGATCAGTGCGTTGAGCATGAACGCGGCGTCGCGGAACCAGAAACGCTTGTAGGTGTAAGGGCCGGGATAGGCATCGCGCGGCGTGTGGAGCACGAGATTGGCGGCGGCGAAGTCGTAGAGCTCCTGTATCCGTTTTTCGGGCACGGATAATTTTGCGAGCGGGGCCATCGACTCGGCCCAGGACCGGGTGGGCGCCAACGACGGGCGTTTTTTGGGGTCGAGCTCATCGTAGATCGGCGCGCGGATTTCGAGCGGGCGATCGCGCAAGCCGGCAACCGGGAACAAGGCGACCGCGGTGGCCATGCTGACATGGCAGGCGACCTCGGTGGCGGTGGACGTTTCGTAAAGGCGCTGGGAGACGTCGCCGTCCTTGTAAACGGAGAGAAGCTGACGCGAAGGCGCGCGGTCGAAAAACACGGGGTTGCGACCATTTACGAGCCAGCCGGGGCGATCGGACGTGATGGCAACTTTGTCGATGAAACTGACGCCCTCGGGATTATAAGGCCGGAGCGAGACAGCGAGAAAACCGTCTGCGGGGACGTTGCCCTCCACGCGGATGCTGATGCAGCAATGGGGCTCACCGTGATCGAGGCAGAGCGTCACTTCGCTGGCGAGCGAGAGGCCGGCGAGGGTGGCGGTGGAGTGGACGCGGAGATTGGTGTCGAGGCGCAGCGTTTGCTTGAAATCGGCATCGTCGAGGCGCGAAGGGAAGAGCGGAGTGCCCTTGGGGTCGGCGGGGACGAACCAGAAATCGAGCGACCAACCATCGAAGATCGGTGTGACGAGGCCGCGCGGATCAACGATCGGATAGAAGGGCACATCGGGCTGGCCGGCGGCGGTCCAGTTGCGATGGGTGAGGTTGATATGACTGAACGAAAATGCGCGCGGGATGAAGGATTCGTCGCCGGGATTGAACTGGCGTTCGACCCAATAGGGCCAGACCCAGTCGAGGTTGTTTTGGATCGCCTTGGTGTTCACGAGACCGCGCGCGTGAAACAGCATGCCGGCGCGCAGGAGCTCGATGGGCTCGGCGACCTCCGAGGGTTGGGCAAAGCCGCGCATCTTCGCGAGCAAGCCTATCGGATCGAGAAATCCATAGGCGCGCGCGGCGCGGGTAATGAGGGAACGAACTGGCCATGAATTGAGCAACATACGCGGGACCTTTCCTCGCGATAGTGCGCAACCGGGCGCGAAAGTGCCTTGGGTGGCGTGACTTTAAGTGAGAATGGGGGATACCCCCATGACCTGACCGAGACGCGGTGCGGCGCCTGTTTCGAAGCCTGCTTACGGCTGGATCATCGCATGTTCATGCGAGCCGGTGATCTTATTACCCGGTCCCAGCAAAACGACGCGCGGCTTATGCCCGGCAATCATGTCTTCGGGCAGGCGGCAGTAGGCGATGATGATCGCGAGATCACCCGGATTCACCAGGCGCGCGGCGGCGCCATTGACCTGAATCTCGCCGGGGCCGCCATAGATCACATAGGTCGTGAAGCGGGCGCCGTTGTTGATATCAAGGACGTCAACCTGCTCGAATTCACGAAGACCGGCTGCCTTGCACAAGTCACGGTCAACGGTGACCGAGCCCTCGTATTCGGGATCGGCGGCGGTGATGGTGGCGCGGTGGAGCTTGGTTTTGAGGAAGGTGCTATACACGGGCTGAAGGAAAAACATATAGGCACCCGCGGCATTTCGGCAAGTGCGGGATGCAGGTGCGCTGCAACGGGGCGTTTTAGCGTTTTCGATCCCGGTCCGATGCCTTGTATCACGCGGGCGTGCCGGCTGATTAAACCGTGGAGGTGGCAAGCATAGGTGTCTCCGCAGGTGTTTCCACGGGCGGGAGATACGCGCCGTGCTGTTGCAAGCGGTCGCGTAAGGTTGCGGTGTTGACGGCATGCACATCGTGGCCGGGCGTTTGCACGGCGAGGGCGGCGGCCAAGCCGGCGGCTTCACCCATGGCCAGGCACACCGGCATGACGCGCACGCTGCCCTGGACGATGCGTTCGCAGGAAATCGAGCGACCGGCGACGAGCACGTTTTTCAAACCGCGGGGAGTGAGGCAACCGTAGGGAATGCCGTGCGACTCACCCTTGCCGTAGTGTTTGAAGCGCGTGGCCATCTCGACCTCGTCCAGCTTGTCCTTGTGCTCCTCCTTGGTCTGGTGGAGGTCGATGAAGTAGCTGTTGCGGCAGATCTCGTCGGGGAAACTGCGGCGGTCCAGGTAATCATCGAGCGTGAGCACATAGTCGCCGGTGATGCGGCGCGTCTCACGCACGCCGAGAACGGCGCCGGTTGAAACGACGAAAGCGTTGGCAAAGGCCGCCGGCGCGAATTCGGCGAGGGCGCGGCAGTAGGCGTCGGCCATCTTGCGACCTTGGATGAGGGCGCGCGAGATGGAGGCGGGATCGGTATTGTCCACGTCCCAGATATGGCCGGCGTTGAAGCCGACGGCACCGGGACCGACCAGGTTGTTGCAAAGATGCTTGTCGGGGATTTCTGGATACCGGCCTGAGGCGAGGATGGCGTGGATCGGGCTGCGCGCATCCCACCAGCCGAGATCGGGCGAATGCCGGTAGGCGTAGGAATCGACATTGCCGAGGGTGAAGCAATGCGTGGTCGCCTGCGTCTCGCCGCGTTCGTCGCCTTGGTGGAACTCCGCGCCGGCCCAGGCCGCGAGATCGGCGTCGCCGGTGCAATCGATGTAAACCTTGGCTTTAAGCGCGGTGAGTCCGGCTTTGTTGGAGATGAGCAGCGCGGAGACGGTGTCGTCGGCGGATTTCTCGACGGAGCACAGGTTGGTTTGAAAAAGGACGGTCACGCCGGCGTCGCTCACGAGTTTATCGTAAACGCGTTTGAGGCGCTCGGCGTTGATGGGAACCCAGTCGAGATCGTGGGCATTGACGTGGGCGAGGCCGGCCTTCGCGGCGCTGAACACCGTCTCGGCGAGACCGCGGTAGATGATCTTTTCCTTGTCGGAGAACGGACACCATGCGGGCACGAGCGCGCTGGTGCCGGCGCCGCCGAGCGAGCCGGTGGATTCGATGAGCAAGGTGCGCGCCCCTTCACGAGCGGCGGCGATGGCTGCGGTGCAACCGGCGGGTCCGCCTCCGGCCACAATCACATCCCAGGAATCATCCAATGGCACGGTCCGCGCGCTGACGGGGTAGGTCTTCATAAAAGGAATGCCGTAAGTTTAACCCATCCGGGCAGGGCAGGGTGAACTCGTAGCCGACCGGAAATGTGCCGTCTGCCGACTGCGAAGGCGGGCCGGTATTTCCCGCTTGAGACGGGTTGCGCGTGCGACTCGACTGCTTTAACCCCTTTACATGCAGCCCGCACCCACGGATGCCTCCCACCCCTTGCTTCAAGAACTGATGGAATCGTTCGAGGCGGGCAGCGGCATGCACATGAGTTTCGATGATCTCACGGGTATGTTTAATGGTGCGCACACCGACGTGCCGGCCATGCGACTCGATGCCGGTCATCAATTTCACGCCTGCCAATACTGCGAACTCGCCAAAAAGCCCGACTGGGGCCGCGACTGCACGCGCAACAAAGTCGCGGTCAACCGCCTCGTCGTTCGCCGCAAGACCGGCCTTGATGGCATCTGCCACCTCGGGCTCTTCGACATCGCGGAGCCATTGATCATCCGCGACCGCGTGCTCGGCGTTTTTTACTACGGATCGGTCGTGGTCAAGGGTCAGGAAAAACGCGCGGTGGCCCGCATCCGACGCTACTGCGGGCGCATGGGTTATGAGCCGGAGCCCTACTTGGAAGCACTTAAGGCCGTCCATCGAATCGACCCGGAAACGATTCCGCGGCACCGCGAAACCCTGCGCACCGTGGCGAGGCTCGCGCGGTTTTTCTTCGATGCGAGCGGCGTGCGTCCCGACCTCTATAAAGTGCGTGCGCTGCGTTATCCCTACATGGATCCGCAGGACGTGCCCTACATCGTGCGCGAGGCGATCGCCTACATCGCGGGGCATTTGCAGGAGCCGTTTATCGTCAAGGATCTGGCGGACCATTTGAACTGCCATCCGGATTTTCTCGGGCGTAAATTCAAGCAGGCGATGGGCACCGATCTCAGCCTGTATCTTCTGCAGGCGCGCATCGAGCGGGCGAAACGTCTGCTGGCCAATCCGAAAATCTCCATCGAGGACGCCGCCGACCTGTCGGGCTTCTCGGATCGCTTTCATTTCAGCAAAGCCTTCCGTCGTCTGGCCGGCATGCCGCCGGGCGAGTTTCAGCGTCAGTGTTTGCAGCCGGCGGCGAATTAACGGTTGGGCACGTTTCGCCGCTGGTCCGCGCGTCGCTAAGTCGGCAAAGGGCACGCATCCAGTCGGAATCAACCTCACGCACCTTCGTGAAGGGTGTTAAAGTGGGTTTGCTTTCCAACCCCTTTAACCTCGGCCCACCCCGCCATGAATCTTGTTTCGTCCCGTCCTCTTTCATGTGCCCGTCGCCACTCTGCGCGGGTGAGCGCCTTCTCATTGATCGAGCTTCTCACCGTCGTCGCGATCATCGGGATTCTGGCGGCGATTCTCATTCCCACGATCGGCAGCATGCGGCGCAGCGCGGCAAACACCACGTGCCTCAACAAGCTGCGCGTGCTTTACCAGGGCATCGCGATTTTCACGGTCGACCAAGGTTCGATTCCGCGTGCCTCGGGCGAATCGCTGGCGGTGGGAAATCCTCTTAAGCAAGGGCGCACCTGGCGCGCGGCGCTCATCGGTTCAGGGGCGATTCTCGAAGCGCGCAGCGCCAGCACCAACCCGAACGACTGGGTCTCCGAGCATTTCGAAATCTTCACGTGCCGCGCACACATGAATGAATATCAGGACGAATTCGGATATGCTTCCGACGCCCGCGTCTCGACCTACACGATGAACAACATCGCGACGAGTTACCACTTCCCGAAGTTCTCCTACTTTACCCGTCCCGACCGGACGATGCTCATCTCGGATGGGACGTTGCCGCAAGCGGACGGAAAATTTAACCACGGAACCCAGGGCGGCGCACCGGATGTCAGGGCGCACAACGGCAAGGCCAACATGGCGTTTGCCGATGGCCACGTGGAGAGCCGCACGGCGGACAAAATCCCGGTTGAAGCCGAAGTGCGCACGCTCACGGCGACGAACGCGGACGGCTACTATTTCTGGCGCACGCGCTAAGCAGTGCTTCGTGGATCCGTCGGAAGACGGCACGCGCCGGGTCGGCTGCCGGCTCACTCACACCCAGGCTTTTCCGTATGATGACTTTTATGAAACTACCCCGCTTCATCCGTGTGCTCACGCGCATCACTTGTTTGACCGGCTTTTTTACGGGCGCCGCTTTCGCTCAAACCACCGTCTATTGGGATGTGAACGGCGCCACGACAGGCGGGTCGGATGGCACCACGGCCAGCGCGACATGGAGCGATTCGGCTCTCAATTGGGGCAATGCTGCCGGCAATATTGCAACTGCAGGGTGGGTGGCTGGCAACCACGCCAATTTTTCCGCCGGCACGGGCGTGACCGGCTCATCGACGATCACGATCAGTGGCACGCAGGTCGTGAATAATATCACGGTGGATGAAGGCGCGATCACCCTCACCGGTGGCGCGCTCTCCCTGAGCGGCACGCGCAGCATCACGATCGCATCCGGGGCCACGGCGGTTTTTAACACGACGGTCGCTTCGACTGGCGGTTATGCGCTGCGGGGCGAACTCACGGTCACCGGTGCGATGTCCACCACGGTTGCCGGTAATGCGATTGATATCAGCACGGGCGCGACCAATGCGCGTCTCAACGTTGGCACGGGAGGTTCGTTCACGGCGTCGACGGGCAATGTGCGCCTCGGCGTGAATGGCTCGACCAACACCGCCAATACGGGAGCACTTTATCAATCCGGATCAAGTGGAGTGACGGCGGTAGGCTTGGTGATGGGCACGGCTTCGGGAACCGGTGCGGCCAATTCATCTTATTACCGCATTGCGGACACCTCTACACTGAACGTCACCAACATGGTTGTCGCCAGTGCCGGCGCCGAATCCACTTCGGCCGCGTTCGATCAGGCGGGCGGCACCGTCAATGTTGGAGCCTATGTGCGCATCGCCACCGCCACCGCGGCCTCTGCCTCGATGAACCTTACCGGAGGCACGTTTAACTTTAACGGCACCGGCGCGACTAACGACACCTCCTTCGTCGTCGGTTACGCCAGCGGTCGGGGCGAACTCAACGTTCGGGATTCAGCGCATCTCAATCTTGGCACCACGAGCCTGCGTATTTCCGGAAATGCCGCATCCACGGGATTGGTGGCGCTCGGCACCGGCGGGTTGATTTCAACGGGTGGAGTTATCGCTGGCGGCGGTTCCAGCCGGCTGGCTTTTGATGGCGGCACTCTGCGCGCCACGGCCGATTCGATCAACTTCATCGGCACTGCCAACAACTTCATCCATGCCGGTGGCGCACGCATCGATACCAACAGCTTTAACGTCACGATCGCGCAATCTCTCCAGGCTCCCGCGGGCAATGGCGTGGGCTCGATCGCCGTCGCCAATGGTGGTTCCGGCTTCGTTGGCGCGCCGTTGGTCAGCATTACGGGCGGAGGCGGCACGGGTGCGACCGGTTACGCCGTCATGAACGCGGCCGGCACCGAGGTCGTCTCCATCGTTGTCACCAGTTCGGGCTCAGGCTACACCTCTGCGCCCACCATCACGCTGGTCGGCGGAGGCGGCTCCGGGGTGGTTCTTGGCACCGCCAATCTCGCGGAAAATATCTCCGGGACACTCACCAAGATCGGCTCCGGTATCCTGACGCTCACGGCGGCCAACACCTACGCCGGTGGCACCTTCGTCAATGCAGGCGGCGTTGCGACTGGCGTCACCACGGGCAACTTCGGCACGGGCAATATCACGGTCGCATCGGGTGCCTCGCTTGCGCTGGGCAATGCCAGTTCCATCGCCGACGCCGCGTTGCTCTTCTTCTCGCAGGGTGCCTCCATCACGCTTTCAGGCGGAACGGAAAGCCTTGGCAATATCGTGCTCGGCTCCACCGGAATCGTTGCCTCGGGCCTCTACACCGCCACTCAACTCAACAGCTACTTCGGTCTCACCGGGGGCAATGAAGTCTTCTTCGGCACGGGTGTTTACAATGTTGCGGCCAGTGCCATTCCCGAACCGTCCGCTCTGGCCTTGCTGGCGGGCATCACGTGCGCAGCCGCCTGCGTCCTGCGTCGCCGTCGTTAATGGCTTCGTTCCGCGCCGCCGCCGGTGCGTCGGTGTTCGAATCCCCCAACTCCTAAATTTCCCCTTTCATGAAATCCGCCCTGCTCCTTGTCGCCCTGCTGATCACGCCGTTGATGCGCGGAGAAAACGCCCTGCCGTTGCCGACCTCCGAAGCCGCCGCGCGTCCTTTTACGGATGTTAAGACGGCGGCCCCTTCACACGCCAATCAGGTTGCCGTCACGCCTGCATCCGCCGGTGGTCTCGACATTGCTGTGAAGGCGGGTCCGGCTGGTTTCCCCGGGGTGAACTTCACCCCCGACGCACCTTACGATCTCTCTGCCGCCGGCTATGTCGAGGCGCAGGTCACCAATACCAGTTCGGTAATCATCAATGTCGTCCTCCGCGTGGATAGCGGCTCGGACAACGCCAGTGGCAACGCCTATCTCAAACCCGGTGAATCCGGAAAAGCCCGCGCTTATTTCGCCACGCCCGGCAAGGGCTCCAAAGCGCTCAACCCATCCGCGATCACCAAGCTCCTTCTTTTCATCGGAAAAAACGAAAAGGTGGACCGCACCGTCCGCCTCGATGCCGTGGTCGCGGGCGGCCGTCCCGGCGAACAAGCGCCGACCAATCCCGACTTGGTCCGCACAAAGCCCGCCAACGGCATCCTGTTTGGCGGCAACGTGACCTTCGATGCCGCCAAACAATTGTTGCCGCGCGCCGGAGCCAAAGCCGAGGCTGCCGGCGCGGGTGCCGGCCAAGCGGTGAATCTCACGTTTACCGGTCAGCCCGGTCAGAGCGTGCTCATCCGTCCGGTTCGTGGCTTCTGGGATCTGGGCGATTTTTTGCAGGTCAAGATTCGCGTCAAAAACACCGGCGCGGCGCCCGCTTCGCTCACCGCTCAACTCACTAGTCGCGGGGATGTATCCGATTTTGGGTTACTTGATAAACCGATCGCTCCCGGAGCCACCGCGGATCTGGTCATCCCGTTCATCCCGCGCACGCCGTTCGAGATTGTCGCCGATCCCGCGCAGGAACAGCTCGAAGGCAAGCGAGGCTGGGGAGTCAAAGAAACCCCCGGCGCGCGCTACACCAGTCACCAGACGACAGGGGTGATCCTGGCCCCGGCTGACGCGACGAAACCGTCGTCGTTTCAGATCGTGGCCATGGGCGCCAGCCTGCCCGCGCCCGAGGCTCCGCCCGCGTGGCTCGGGCAACGTCCGCCCGTCGCTGGCGAGTGGGTGAAAACCTTTGAGGACAACTTCGACGGCGCCGCCTTCGACGAGACCAAGTGGAATCCCTACAGCGGCAACCACTGGGATCAGCGCGTGGGCTTTTCCAAACAAAACATCATCCTGAAAAACGATGGGTTCGGACGTCTGCGCATCGAGAAACGCGACGGCTTCCACAACGACGATCCGGCCGGCAAGGCCACCACTTTTGCGACGGGCTGGCTCGACACCTACGGCAAGTGGACGCAGCGCTACGGCTACTACGAAGTGCGCGTCAAGTTGCCCACCGCGCCCAGTATGTTCCCCGGCTTCTGGCTCATGCCGGAACGTGGACCACAGGAGTGGCCCAAATACCGTCGCACCGACACCAAGGATGGCGGCATGGAGTTCGACATATTCGAAGGCCAATCCATGTGGGGCCCGTATCGCACCACCTTCGGCATGCACTGGGATTCTTACATGAAGTATCACAAGACTGCCGGAACGAGCGTTCACTACAACCAGCCGGACAAGGACGGCTTCCTGACCATCGGTATGCTGTGGACGCCCGGCCACGTCTCCGTCTACTCGCAGGGGCGCAAGGGCGGCAGCTGGGATTCGCCGCGCATCGGTTCCGTGCAGTCGTATCTGATCTTCGACATGCTCCCCGGTGGCTTCGAATATGATCCGCTCGACCCTGCGCAACTTCCCGCTGAACTCGTGATCGACTACGTGCGCGTCTGGCAGCGCAAAGACCTCGCCACGGCGGAGGACGGACCCAAGGCTCCGTGATCACCCCATGATCCGTCGTCTCGCCCACCTCTGCCTCATCACCAACGACCTTGAAAAACTCGTCGCGTTTTACCGCGACGGGCTCGGCCTCAAGGTCGCCTTTACTTTCGCCAATTCCGACGGCGCGACCTACGGCGTGTATCTGGCCTGCGGAGACACGACGTTCATCGAAATATTCGACCAGGTGCTCGCCGCCAAACAATGGGGCGGCGACACGCAGCCGCTTCACGCGGGCAATCGCTTCGGCCACCTCTGCCTCGAGGTCACCGGCATCGCCGACCTGAAGCAGACGCTCACCGCTCGCGGCCTCGCCATCGGCGAGATCCGCACCGGCTATGACAAGTCGCTGCAGATGTGGACGGCGGATCCCGACGGCAACCGCCTCGAACTCATGGAATACACCCACCGCAGCCAGCAGCTTCAGCCGCCGGATGCGAGTGTCAGTATTTGACACACCGGCGAACGGTTTCGGGCTAACACTCCCGCGCGTTCCTGGGTTATCCTGAACGCACCCCGCCATGAAACGCCCCCTCGTCTCCGTCTGTCTGCTCGTCGCGTGTCTGCCTGTTTTTGCGGACGACGTTGCTTTAAAAACCGACACGCGCCCGCTGCTCAATTTTGAGACCGAGGCCGACACCGCGCATCTGCGGCTCA
The DNA here is from genome assembly GCF_007559335.1 of Rariglobus hedericola. Taxonomy (NCBI): domain Bacteria; kingdom Pseudomonadati; phylum Verrucomicrobiota; class Opitutia; order Opitutales; family Opitutaceae; genus Rariglobus; species Rariglobus hedericola. Next base: position 74,251 of record NZ_VMBG01000003.1, on the reverse strand, counting down.
ACGCCACGGTCGCCACGCGCGTGACCACCGGCGCGTCCGAAGGCACGCATGCACTCCACGTGCGCTTCGAGCCAACCAACGCGTATCCGTCGATCAACTTCGTCCAGTCCGCGCCTGCCGATTTCCGTGGCTACGGCGGCATCGCCTTCGATCTCTACAACCCGACGGAAGACACCATCGCTTTCGGCGTGCGTATCGACAGCTCCGAGAAAGCCGATGGCAATGGTAACCACTCGCGCGCCGGAAAAGGCTCCATCGACGGACGCCAGCGGGTCACCTTCGTCATCCCTTTCGGGGCGAACCCTGATGATCTCGGCATGAAGTCGCTACCCGGTTACGGCGCATTTCGTGACACTGGCGCCGGCGGACGTGGCCCCTTCGACTTGGGTCATATTGTGACGTGGCAGATTTTCCTTAACCGCCCGCTCAGCCCCGCCGAGATCATCGTGGACAACGTGCGCCTCGTGCCCGGCCGCAAACAGGATTTCAACGGTATCATCGACCGCTACGGCCAATTCACCCGCGAAGACTGGCCGGGCAAAATCCACGGTGAGTCCGATTTCGCCGCGCAACTCACCGCCGAAGCAAAAGACCTCGCTGCCCGTCCCGCCGTGTCGGAGCGCAACGAGTTCGGCGGCTGGTCCGCCGGTCCGCAGCTAAAGGCGACCGGCTTTTTTCGCGTTGAGAAATACGAAGACAAGTGGGCCTTCGTCGATCCCGCCGGCCGGCTCTTTTTGTCCTTCGGGCCGACCACCATCGGGCCGGGTTCGACGACGTTATATTCCGGTCGCGAATACATGTTCGCCGAATCGCCGCCGGCGGAGTTTGTCGCGGGTGGCAATGGCAAGGTCACCTACGACTTTCTCGCGGCCAATCTGGCAAAAAAATACGGCAACGACTACAAGCAAGCCTGGTTTGACCGCACTTATGCACGGCTCGTTTCGTGGGGATTCAATACCATCGGTGCATTCTCCAGTTGGGAAACGCTCAACAACGGAAAAGTGCCCTACACAGCGACGGTCTGGGTCGGTGGCAACCACGCCCGCATCCGCACCGGTGGGGAACAGGTGCGCTCGATGCACGATCCGTTCGATCCGCAGTTCGCCGAAGACGTCGTTTCGGCCGCACGAGCCCAGGCCTCGCGGATCAAAGACGACCCGTGGTTTCTCGGTTACTTCGTGGGCAACGAGGAGCACTGGGGCTACTTCCGCGCCGGTCCGCGTTCGCACTATACGTTGATTCTCGCCGCACTGAAATCGGCCGCCGCCGCTTCGCCCGCCAAACGTGCGTTCGTCGTGCAGCTTCGCGAAGCCTACGGTGACGTGGCGAAGCTCAACGCCGCGTGGGGCACGGGCTTTGCCGGCTGGTCGGAGCTCGATGCTCCGATCGCGATCAAAGAACCTTATCCTGCCGCGCAGCTCGCCGATTTCTCAAAGCTGCTCACGAGTTTTTCGGAGCAGTATTTTCGAGTCGTGCAGGCGGGCTTGAACCAGGCCGATCCAAATCATCTTTATCTTGGCTGCCGCTTCGCGGGTTATTCGCCGGAGGTGCTGGTCGGCGCGGCCAAGTATAGCGACGTGCTCTCGTTCAACCTCTATCGCCTCACGCTCGACGCGAAGGAGATGAGCATCCTTGATCCCTACGACAAGCCGGTGGTGGTCGGCGAATTTCACTTCGGTGCGCCGGATCGCGGGGTGTTCGACACGGGTCTGGTCGGCGTGGCGGATCAGGATGCGCGCGGACGTGCCTATCAAAATTACGTGCGCAGCGTGCTGGCGCTGCCGAAATTCGTCGGTGCGCACTGGTTCCAATACACGGATCAACCCGCGACGGGACGGCCGATGGATGGCGAAAATGGTAACGTCGGTTTCGTCTCGCTCACCGATACTCCGCATCAGGAGTTGATCGACGCGGCACGCGAGATCCACGCTGAGATGTATCGGCTGCGTTTTGCCCGATGAGCATAATCCTGAAAGTCGTGGTCTTGGGTTGTCTCGTGCTGGCGTCGGCCAAGGCGGGCGATGTTTGGTTTCCGGCTGACGCTGTCGTGGATGTTACCAAGCCGCCGTATGCTGTGAAACCGGACGATGGGGTGGATGACACCGAGGCGATCCAGCGGGCGATTACCGACAACGTGGACACCGGACGCATGTTGTTTTTTCCCGCAGGTATTTACGACGTGAGCCGTCCGCTGGTGTCAAAAGATCGTGACGGAAAATGGCGTGCGCACATCACTTTTCAAGGAGTCGGACGTGACCGCACAGTTTTGCGTTTGGCGGATCGCGCGGCGGGTTTTGGTGATGCGAAGAAGCCGGCGGCGGTGCTATCGACGGGATCGCATTGGCACGAAGGCGATGGATTGGATGGCGGTGGCAACAAGGCGTTTCGTAATCAGTTTTTCGATCTCACGATCGACACGGGCTCGGGGAATCCGGGCGCGATCGGCATTGCGTGGGCGGTGAGTAATCAAGGGACGATCAAGAACGCGACCATTCGCAGTGGCGATGGAGCGGGCGTGGCGGGCATTTCGATGCGACGGAAGATTCCGGGGCCGGGTTTGATCAAAAACGTGACTGTGAACGGCTTCGATGTGGGTGTGGACGTGGGGGATATTCAATATGGGGTGACGATAGAAAACGTTACGCTGACGGGCCAGCGCGTTGCCGGTATTCACACCGATCAAAACCTGCTGCATGTGCGCAAGCTGTTCAGTCAAAACCGTGTGCCGGCGATTGTGATGACGCGGCTGGAAAGCGGGCTCACGCTGCTGGATTCGCGACTGACCGGCGGGGCGGCGGATGCGCTCGCCATTGATTCGGACGGTTCGGTGCGGTTGCGTGATGTGACGGTGGACGGTTACCGGCCGAAGTCATTGCGCGTGCGTGGCGTGGAATCGACGCTGGTGGCGGGCCGTGAGTTTATTGCTCCCGCGCCGATCGGAGCTTTTGCGGGCGCGGGTGCGTTGTTGCCGGTTGAGGAGACTCCCGAGCCGCGGGCCTGCGGCCGGGATGATTGGATCGCGGTGGGCGCGCGTCGCGACGGCGAGCCCGATGATACCGAGGCAATGCGGCGGGCGTTTTCCGCCGGAAAACGCACGGTCTATTTTCCGTTGGGGCGCGTGTATTTTTTATCGGATACGATTGAAGTGGGCGCGTCGGTTGAACGCGTGGCGGGCATGGGATCGGAGATCAGCCTCGGAGCGGCGGAAGCGCCCTTCAGTAATCGGGCCAAACCGCGTCCGCTGTTTCGCGTCACGGGAGGCGAGGGGGCGGAGCCGTTGTTCTTCGATAACATGTTTTTTAATGCGCAGTATCCGGGCGGCGTGTTGTTCGAGAACGATTCGCCGCGGGATCTGGTTATTCGCAACAGCATGGGCTGGGTAGGCGGCGGCGGCACGCGGCGCAGTTACCGGAATACGGCGCGCGCGACCGGGCGTTTGTTTGTGGAGGACGTGTTTTTGCCCGGTTGGGAATTTACGGGGCAGCGCGTGTGGGCTCGGCAGTTCAATCCGGAGAATTGGGATTCGGACGGCTCGGAACCGCAGGTGACGAACCGGGGCGGGCGGTTGTGGGTGTTGGGCTTCAAGACCGAAGGCGCGGCGCCTTTTCTCGCGACCACAGCCGGCGGAACAACCGAGCTGCTGGGCGCCTACAATTATGTGTCGGCCGCACAGCCGGATCCATTGCCTGCGGGATTGGTGCCTTACGTGATCGAGGACTCCACGGTGGCGCTGGCGTTTACGGCGGAGAATTTCCGCGAGCACGACTACACGGTTTATATCCGCGAAACGCGCGACGGGCGGACGATTGACTGGAAGGGCGCGGACTTGCCGCCGCGCAACGGACGGCAGGGCGACCGGTCGTTTACGGTGCCGTTGTTTACGTCAGGCGGTGAACTTAACGGCGCAGGTAGTCGTTGATGATCGGTAGATCGGCTTCGGGCAGATCGAGGGTAAGAAGTTCGCCGGCGGGCACCCAGCGGAGGGCGGCGTGTTCGTGGGTTTGCGGGGCCGGGCTGTTCGCGGTGAGGCGGACGACAAACGGGATGAGTTGCACGGTGACCGTCGCATAGGCGTGGGTGTGCGCGGCGAGCGGGCGGAGAATCTCGACGGTGCTGCCGAGTTCTTCGAGGAGTTCACGATGGAGAGCGGCTTCGGGCGTTTCGCCGGGCTCGATCTTGCCGCCGGGGAATTCCCATTTTCCACCGAGGTGTTTGTGCGCGGGGCGCTGGGCCATGAGCACGTGGCCGTCGCGTTCGATCAAGGCGCAGACGACGAGAAGAGGAGGTTTTAACGCAGAGGACACGGAGGGCGCGGAGGACGGAGTGTGGAAGACAGAATAAGGAGGACAGAGGATGGAAACCGCAGGTAGGGCAAATCTCGGATTGTGGGTGCTGCGTTAAAAACAGACTTCCGGTTTGGGGCGTTCGTGCGCTCACTCGGGGTTTATGGCCAAGTCGCCAGCCGATGATCCGCGCTCGTTTATCTCCCAGGTGAGTCTGGTGGGGCGGGGCGGCGGCGCGTTTAAAAAGCTGCGAGGCTTCGATAAATCGCGGCACACGGTTCCGGATGCGGTGAACAATGCGACGTCGGGGTTCCTGGCAAAACTGTGCACGCCTGAGCTGAGCGAGGAAGCCGAGGATTTTTTCCAACGCGCGAAGGCGGCGATGAGCTACAAGCGAAAGGACATGTCGCTCGACGTGACGTCACCGATGGCGGTTTTGAGCGCGAAGGATTTTACGTTCGAAATCACGTATGCGTTGGAGTCGGCCGATCCGTCGAGCTACGCGATTACGCGCACGCTGCACTCCATAAAGACGGGCGACCTGCTGCGCGTGGCGGAATTCAACGAGCTGTTCGCCGGGCAATTTTCGGCGATCGCGTTTGCATTGAAGAAAGGCGTGCGCGTCGAGGCGGTGATCGATGCGGTCGAAGGGTTGGAGGGCGACGCGGATGCCGAAGGAAAAATCCATGTGGATTATCCGTCGGATTACCGGGATTGCACACTGTCGGTCACCGGCATCGCGGCGGCGGTGGTGTGCGATGGTGCCACGCTGGAGATGCGTTTCGAAAAAAGCGGTTCGCCCCGTGAGTTGATCGAGGCGTTTGCAGCGGTGCGGAAGGCGTTTGCGCTGACGAAGGACCGGGCGCTGGCGGGGTTACTCTGAGAAAACAAAAACGGCGCCCCTTGCGGGACGCCGTTCGATACCAGAACCAAATTTTCAGCGCTACGGATCAGCCTTTGATCATGTCGAGGACGGCGGCGCGTTCTTCGACCAGTTCCTTGTTGGTGAGGGCGATCTTCTCTTTGCAGAAGTCGCACAGCTCGTAGCTGGTGATGACCTCGTAGCTGCCGGGCGTGGTGGTCTTCACGGGCATGCCGGCCCAGACATCGGGGTCGAAGCCGTAGCGACCTTCGCTCTTCACGGCGACGGAGTGAATAGCTCCGGGAGTGACGAGCGAGCGGACGTGATCGACGAGGGCGTTGGCGGCCGAGGCGGCTGATGACAAACCGCGCGCGGCGATGATGGCGGCACCGCGTTTACCGACGGTTTCGAGGAACGGACCCTTGAGCCAGTCGATGTCGGTGATGACTTCCTTAACCGGCTTGCCGTTGATCGTGGCGTGCTTGAACGCCGGGAACATGGTGGGGCTGTGGTTGCCGTAGATGAAGATGTCTTTGACGGCGGTGAGATCGACGCCGGCTTTTTTGGCGAGCTGGGCCTGGGCGCGGTTTTGGTCGAGGCGCACCATGGCGGTGAAGCGGTCGGGCGTGAGGCGCTTCGCTTGCGAGGCGGCGATCATGCAGTTCGTGTTGGCAGGATTGCCAACCACTGCGATGCGGGCGTCGGCTGCGGCGACTTCGTCGATGATCTGACCCTGGCCAATGAAAATCTTGCCGTTATCTTTGAGGAGATCGGCGCGCTCCATGCCGGGGCCGCGTGGCTTGGCACCGACGAGGAGGGACCAGTTGGCGTCTTTGAAACCAACGCGGGGATCATCGGTGAGGACCATGCCCTTGAGGAGCGGGAAGGCGCAGTCGTCGAGTTCCATGGCGACGCCTTCGAGGGCTTTCATGGCTTTTTCGAAAGGGACTTCGATGAGCTGGAGGATGACCGGCTGGTCGGGGCCGAACATCGCGCCGGAGGCGATGCGGAAAAGAAGCGAGTAGGAAATCTGGCCGGCGGCTCCGGTCACAGCGACGCGAATGGGGGTGTTGCTCATGGGAATCACAGGCTAGCGCAAAACACGGGCGGGTGACACGCACCGATTGCGTTTTTATGCGCAAAAAAAGCCGGTCTTGGCGGACGAACCGCGCAAGACCGGCTGATAGAGTCGCAGATTAAGCGAAGTGAGGAGCGAGGGCCGCGTGGATTTCACGGACCATCGTCTCGGTCGTGTCCCAGCCGATGCAGCCGTCGGTGATGCTCACGCCATAGCGGAGGTTTTCCTTGGGCTGGGGGAAGGCTTGGTTGCCGGCCTCGAGGTTGCTCTCAACCATCGCGCCCATGATCGAGGTGTTGCCGGCGGCGATCTGCGCGAGGAGGGCGCGGATGACTTCGGGCTGCAGCTCGGGCTTCTTGGCGGAGTTGTCGTGCGAGGCGTCGACCATGATCGAAGGCGGCAGGCCTCCTTTGGCGAGGGCGGCCTCGGTCTTGGCGATGTGATCGGCGGAGTAGTTGGGCCCGCCGGAGCCGCCGCGGAGGACAATGTGGCAGTTGCGGTTGCCTTTGGTGACGATGGCGGAAGCGGCGCCGTCGATGCTAACGCCGAGGAACGTCTGCGGTTGCGAGGCGGCTTTGATGGCGTTGACCGCAACCTGGAGGCCACCGTCGGTGCCGTTTTTGAAACCGATGGGGGCGGAGAGGCCGGACGCGAGCTGGCGGTGCGTTTGCGACTCGGTGGTGCGGGCACCGATGGCGCCCCAGCACACGAGGTCGGCGATGTATTGAGGCGTGATGGGATCGAGGAACTCGGTGGCGGTGGGCAGACCGAGGTCGAGGACTTCCTGCAAAAAGGCGCGACCGAGGCGCAGGCCGGCGGCGATGTCGTGCGAGCCATCGAGATGCGGATCCATCACGAGGCCTTTCCAGCCGACGGTGGTGCGCGGTTTCTCAAAATAGACGCGCATGACGATCATGACGCGGTCGGAGACCTCGGCGGAGAGTTTGGCCAGGCGACGGGCGTAATCGCGGCCGGCTTCGACGTCGTGGATCGAGCAAGGTCCGATCACGAGGAGGAAACGGCGGTCGCTGGTGAAGATGAGGCGGTTGATTTCGTCGCGGGAGCGCGTGATGAAATCGGCCTGGCTCTCGGTTTTGGGCAGCTCGGCGAGCAGCTGGGCGGGCGAGGGGAGGGGGCGGGTCTCCACGACATTGATGTCGGACGTCTTGTGCATGAAGGGAAGAACGTGACGTAAATCAGGCGCCGAGGGCAAGCGCGCAGCGGGGACCGTGTTTAACAAGGGTGCCACCGGTGGTGAGGAAATCGGGGCACAAAAAAACCGCTTCGATGTGAAGCGGCGGTCGGTGTTCGATCTTTAAAAATAAGTTGGCCGGTCGCCTACCCCTAAGCGACCGGCCATTTGCTTTCTTAGTTACCCCAAAACTCCTGCTAGGCAGGAGAAGTGTTTTAATCTAACGTGATAAGAACTAGCGCATGGCCGATGGCGGTCAATAAAAAGTTATCAGAATCTCTCAGTTTAAATTTTAAGACATTACGGTATAGATGGATAAAATGAGTCAAATTTTCGACCCCAGTATCACCTGGAAATCCTCCAACTGGCCGACCGCATGCCTGCACGTGACCGGGGAAGATGCCTTATCCTTTTTACAGGGCCAGTTTACGCAAGAATTGAGATCTCCGATTCCCTTGGCTGCGGCTTATGGTTTATGGCTTAACCAAAAAGGGAAGGTCTTGGCGGATAGCTTTGTGCTTAGGGAAACGGCTGATAGTGTTTGGATTATCAGCTTTTCGTCGAGCGCGGCGGTGATTAGCGAGCGGCTCGAGGCTTACATCATCGCGGATGATGTGGTCATCACGGATGTCTCGGCTGACTGGCACAGTGTCGCCGTGGGCGGGCCCGAGGCGGAGGCTTGGCTGATGCAGGTGGCGGGTGCGGTGCCGGCGGCAGGCGAGTTTGTGCGTGCGACGGGTGGCGGCCTGGTATTTTGCGGGCGGCGTGATGGAGGAACGAGTTTTGAGTGGCTGCTGCCATCGACCGTTGGGATTTCGGCAGGATTAGTGGAGGTGTCGGCCGACGATTTGGAGCGGATGCGCATTGCGACGGGTCTGCCGCGGGTTCCGCAGGATATCGGGTCCGGTGATCTGCCGAATGAGGGCGGACTGGATGCCGTGGGTATTTCCTACACCAAGGGCTGTTATCTGGGGCAGGAAGTGATGGCGCGTCTCAAGGCCATGGGGACCGTGCGGCGCCGGCTGGTGCGGGTGCGTGCGGAGGGGCGCGGTGTGCCAGCGGTTCCCTGTGCGTTGTTGCAGGGCGAGAAACGCGTGGGTGAATTGCGCTCGGCGGTGGCGGATGGCTCGGGCGGTTTTATTGGGCTGGCGATGGTCACGAAGCTCGGACTCGATCCGGCGCAACCGCTCGCGCCCGAGCCCGGCGATGCATTTATCGAACTCATCGATACGCCATGACCGAGCGCGAACAACTCATTCAATTGTGCTCGAAGCTGGGTGCTCCCACCTCCGCCGCTGCCGCGACGATGGCGGATCAGTTGATCAAGCGTTGTGACCAGTTGGCTGCGCAACGTGGTATCGCGCGCACCGAGGCGATGGCGTATCTGCTACAACTCGTGACCAAGGGTTCGCAGGGCGAGACGCCTCCCGGCTTCGAGGGCGTGAAAAAGGCGTGAGCCATTGGTGGCAAGGAAACACCGTTGACGCCACGGGGGCGGGCAGGGCATTCCGGCTGACCCACTCATGAAGCAGAAAATCGCCGCCCTCTTTAAGCAAATCCACGGTCGTGACGCAGCGGTCATCACACGCGCGCCGGGCCGGATCGAATTCATCGGCAACCATACCGACTACAACGGCGGCACCGTTTTGGGCGCATCGATTAATCGCGGCGTGTGCGTGGCGATCGCGCCGCGCGAGGACGGGAAACGTAATTTCTTCAGCGAGTTCACGGGCAAGATGGTGACGCTCGACGCCTCCGCGAACGGCAAGCAGTCCGGCGAAGCGAGCTGGATCAATTATCCGCTCGGCGTGATCGAGGCGCTGCCGGCTTTCGGTCTCAAAGTTCCCCAAGGCTTCGACTATGTGGCGACGTCGGATCTGCCGACAGGCGCGGGACTTTCCAGCAGCGCGGCGATCGAGCTGGCCTCGGGCCTGGCGTTCCTCGCGATCACCGGCCAGCAGGCCGATCGCGAGACGCTCGTGAAGATCGGTAAGCATGCGGAGAATAATTTCGTCGGCGTGCCCTGCGGTATTCTTGACCAGGGCGTTTCGGGCTTCGGCAAGGAGAACAGCCTCGTGTTCATCGATTGCCGCGGTCCGCGTTTTGACACCGTGCCGTTGCCGGCGGGCGCGCATTTCTGGATCTTCAACACGCACACCAAGCATGCGCTGGTGGACGGTCTTTATGCCACGCGCCATCGCGAGTGCATGGAAGCCGCGAAGACGCTGGGTGTCTCCCTGCTCGTCGAGGCGACTCCCGAGCAATTGGACGCCGCGAAAGATAAACTTTCCGCCGATGCCTACAAACGCGCGAAGCACGTCGTCGATGAAATCGCGCGCGTCGGCCGCGCTGTCGATGTGCTCAAGCAGGGCGATCTTTCGTCGGTGGGGCACCTGCTCACGGCTTCTCATCTCAGTTCGCAGACCCTGTTTGGCAACAGCACTGAGGAACTCGATTTTCTCGTGGATACGCTTTCGCGCACGCTGAACGTGTTTGGCGCGCGTCTCACTGGCGGCGGTTTTGGCGGCGCGGTGATGGCGCTCACGAGCGAAGCGTTTGGTGATGCGCAGGCCCGCGAGGTGGCCGATGCCTACGAGGCAAAATACGGCGTGCGTCCCGACATCCTACATATGCTCACCGGCGAAGGCGCGCAGGTGCTTTAAGTAGCTGCTACTGGTCGGCGGCGGAGATCCTGCCGCCGACGATCAGGGTTGTGCAGATGGAGCGGGTTGGGCCTCGGTGCGTTGATAGTAACGCACGTAATCGATTTCAAACCGGTGCGGCAGCAAGGATTCGTCCACGCCGCGTGCGCCACCCCATGTGCCGCCAATCGCGAGATTGAGGATGAGGTATTGGGATTTCGCGAAAGGCCACTTGGCGGGATCATCGGACTCTTTGCGGAAGATAAAATAGCGGGTGTCGTCGAAAAAGAATTCGAGGCGGTCCTCATACCACTCGACGGCGTAAACGTGAAAATCCGACCAAGGCGCGTCCACTTCGATGGAGCGACCTTTGCCGGTTTTCGTCATGTGGTTGTAAGCTTTGCAATGAACGTTCGCGTGAATGGCGCGCGGGGAGAAGCCGACGTTTTCCAAGATGTCGATTTCGCCGCAGGCGGGCCAGCCGGCTTGATCGATGTTGTCGCCCAGCGTCCAGACGGCCGGCCAGGTGCCGAGGCCCGTCGGAATTTTTGCGCGCACTTCGATGCGGCCGTAAAGGAATGCTTTTTTGCCCTTGGTGGTCAGGCTGGCCGAGGTGATGGGCTTGCCGTTCCAGTTGTCGCGGCGCGCCTCGATGATGAGGTGGCCGTCTTCGATGCGGGCATTTTCAGCGCGATCACGCGTGTAATACTGGGCCTCTTTATTTCGGCGGTAGCCTTCTTCGCGTTGCCAGTGCGTGGCGTCGGGCGCGCCGGGCCGGTCGAATTCGTCGGACCACGCGAGCGTCCACTTGGCGGGATCGAAGGAAACTTTTTCGGACCGACTGTCGGACGTGCCGGAAAGTCCGGTGGTGGGCTGGGCACCGGCCGAACCGGCCAGGGCGACGAGTGAAACCAGCAAGGCGAAGCAATGAGGACGCATGGTGCGGTCGGGGTTGGGGTGGAACTCTGACGCGGGCGATCAGCCCTGGAAGATCGCCGCGAGTTCGGCGAAGTAGTTGTCCATCCAATGGGTAAAATAGAAAAAGTGGAGCAAGCCGGCGACGGCCAGCATGGGGCCGAAGGGAATTTGCACGCCCATGCCCAGTTCGGCGGGCTGGCCGTCGGGCGTCTCGGCGCGCGGGGCGACCTGGATGCGGTCGCCGAAGATTTTTTTCCAGATGAACGCGAGGGCGATCCAGATGATGCCGACGACCGCGCCGCCAAAGATGGAGAACACCGCGCCCTGCCAGCCGGTGAACGCGCCGATCGCGCCGACGAATTTCACGTCTCCGAACCCCATGGCTTCCTTGCGCAGCAGCACCTCCGCGATGAGGGCGATCCACAGCACGAGTCCGGAGCCGATCAACAAGCCTTGCAGCGAGATGAGGCCCGATTGCAGGGCGCTCACGAAGAAAACGCCGTCGTGCTGACCGTGTAATGAAGGAACGAATACCGACAGCACCACGCCGGCCACGCCGAGACCGATGGTGAACGTGTCGGGGATGATCATGTGATCGAGGTCGATGAAGAGCGCGCACAGCATGCACGCGACAAACAGCATGCCGCACAGCGCCTTCGCCGGCGGGAACATCAGCCAGCTCGTCGTGAAAAGTGCCGCGGTGAGCAGTTCGACGAAGGCGTAGCGAAACGAGTAGGACCGGCCGCAACAGCGGGCTTTGCCGCGCAGGATAAACCAGCTGAGCACGGGGATGTTGTCATACCACTTGATGGGCGCGCCGCACGCGCAGTGGGAGCCGGGGGTGACGACGGATTTGTCCAGCGGCATCCGGTAGATGACGACGTTGAGGAAACTGCCGACGATGGCGCCGAAGATGCCCGCCATGACGGGAAAAAACCAAGGGAAGGCGGAGGAAAAATCGGCGTAGTCGAAGGTCATGCGGAAGACTTCATGGCTGAATGAACGGCGCTGCGCATCGCGTCAACGGGGACGGCTGCCTCGCTCCAGATTTCGAGGGCACGGGCACCTTGGTGGACGAGCATCGAAAGTCCGTTGGCGGCGGGAATGCCGAGTGCGCGAGCCTGCGCGAGGAGCGGGGTCTCGGGCGGGTTGTAGATCATGTCATAAACTGCTCTTGGGCGCGGCAGTGTGGACAAATCAATGGGCAGCGGGTCGTTGGGTTTAAGGCCGGCGCTGGTGGCATTGATGACGAGAGCACCGAGGGGTAATTCTTTGGGCGGTGCTGAAGGATCAAATCCGAATACAGGCACTTTAAGGTGCCAAGATGCGCCCAACAGATGTTCCTGCAATGCGTCCCGATTTTTCGCTGTTCTGTTAGCGATCCACAATGATCTGCAGTGCCTATGCACACACATAACGGCCGCACCACGAGCAGCTCCTCCTGCACCAAGTAATATGATATCTCTATCTGCTATCGTAGTCCTGAAGTTCTCAAGAATTCCTGCTTCAAGTCCGTAGCCGTCAGTGTTCTCACCGAACCACGAGTTGGATTCTAGGGTGAGAGTATTCACAGCTCCGATTTCATGAGCGTCGGTTCCTGATGTGTTAACAAGGTCGAAGGCCAAGACCTTGTGGGGAACCGTAAGGTTTAATCCTTTGAAGTTATGATGGCTAAATTTTTCGAGGGCGACGGGCAGGTCGTCGGGCGCGATGTCGAAGCGGAAGTATTTCCACGAGGCGAAGCGCGCATCGCTTTGCGCCATCTGTGCGAGCGCGGCGTTGTGCATCGGCGGGCTTATCGAGTGCTTGATCGGGTGGCCGAGCACGGCGAGAGCGGTTCCGGCGAAGGACCAGTTATCGAGATCGGCGAGCGTGTAAATCGGGTCGGTAAGCATCTTTCCTCTTTATCGTAATCTTTATCTTTCTCTGCGGAGCCTTTCAGGGAGAAAGAGGAAAGAGAAAGAGGAAAGAGAAAGATTTCTACGGTTGCGCGTGGCGTTCGTAGGTCTGTTCGAATTCGTCGACGAAGCTGGTGAAGAGCTTGGAACGTTCGGCGTCACCCGCGGCGGCGTAATGATTGGCGAGGTTGCGGCAGCTGCGGCAGAGCACCTCGCGAACTGTCGTGGGGGCGAGGTCGGAAACCTTGGGCTGGTGAGAGCCGGCCTTTAAAAACGCAAAAACCTCCTCGGGCGAGCGGAAGGTGCCGTGTTCAAACGGATCGATGAAGAGCGGGGCGTCCTCGAGGTAGCAGCCGACCATGAAGTGGCCGGGCAAGCCGACGGGTTCGAGGTCGATGCCGAGGCGTTGGGCGACGAGCAGGTAAACAATGCTCAGTGAAAGCGGAATGCCTTTGCGGCGCTCCAGCACGAGGGGAAGAAAGCTGTTGAGAGGGTCGGTGTAGTGCTCGGCGTTGCCGCGGAAACCGTTTTCGTGAAACAGCACGCGGTTCATGACGCGGCATTTTTCGCGGACGGACAACGGCTCGGCGATCAACTCGCGGCAGCGGGCGGCGAGGTCGTCGAGACGCTGGCAACTCAGGCCCACATCGAGATCGGGAAACACGGTGCGGGCGAGGAGCAGCGCGCCGGTCTCAAGCTCGTAGTTGAGCGAGCGGATGAAGTCGCGAAATTCGGAAACGGGGTCGGTGAATTTGAGCTCTTCGAGGAAACTGCGCGCATGTTTGGCGAGCAGGCGGCGGCCGCCGTTGGCGACCTCTTCAAGGAAGATGCGGGCCGGCTCGCCTTGGGCGGCGAAGTGGGTGAGCAAGGCCTTGCGGACCGCGGGACTAGGGTCGTCGAGCAACGCCAGCACTGCTTCGCGGGAGCCGAGACTGGGTTGAGCGTTTTCCACGGAGGAAATCGAATCCGGTTTCACGCGGGTGGCAAACGCGAATCGGGATTCAGCGCGTGCCGTAGAGCGCGGTGCCGACGCGCACCTGCGTGCTGCCGGCGCGCACGGCGGCCTCCATGTCGCCGCTCATGCCCATGGAAAGTTCGCGCAACGACACGCCAAATTTTGCGGCGAGTTCGTCGCGGAGTGTGCGCAATGTCTCGAAGGTGCGCACCGCGACTGCGGGATCGTCGGAGAGCGGGGCGATGGTCATGAAGCCGTCGATGCGCAGATTTTTTTTGCCGAGTGCGGTTTCGAGCAGGCGCGGAGCGTCTTCGAGCTCAGCGCCAAACTTGGCAGGATCGCGGCCGGCGTTGATTTGGAGGAGGACGGGCAGGACCTTGCCGAGCGCGGCGGCGGCGGTGTCGAGGTGGTTGAGGAGTTTCTCGCTGTCGACGCTCTGCACGCGGTCGAAATGCGTGGCGGCGAGCTTGGCTTTGTTGGATTGGAGATGGCCGATGAGCTCCCACTGGATGCGGGCCGTGCATTGCGATTGCTTATCCACGGCCTCCTGCACGCGATTTTCGCCGACGGCGCGCAGGCCGTAGCGCGAGGCGTAGTCGGCAGCGTCGGCGGAGTGGGTTTTGGTCACGGCAAGCAGCTCGACGGTGGAGTGATCGCGACCTGCGGCGACGCAGGCGGCGGCGATCTGCGCGCGGATGGCGTCCGCACGATTTTTAAACTCATGATAGGAGGGGAGCATGGAGTCGTCGGCGTTTATCAGGTTGCGTGGAATAAGATTTGTTTATACTGAACAGGAATACCCAGCGGCCTATGCAAATTGAAAACTTCAAAATCTTCGCGGACCTGGTGGAAACGAAGAGTTTCTCAAAATCGGCAAAGATCAATGCCATCACTCAGTCAGCGGTGAGCCAGCAGGCCAGGGCGATGGAGCGTCATTTCAAGGCTCTCCTGATTGATCGCAGTCAGAAGCAATTTCAGCTGACCCGTGAAGGGCAGCGGGTTTACGAGGCGGCGAAGGAGTTGCTGCACAGTTACGACAAGCTCGCGAGCGAGCTGCAGGAGATGAAGAAAGTCATCAGCGGCACGATTCGGATCTCGACGATTTATTCGATCGGGCTCCATGAGCTGCCGCCGTTCATCAAACGCTTTTTGGTGGATTATCCGTCGGTCAACGTGCGCGTTGAATACCGTCGGTCGAACCTCGTTTATGAGGACATTCTGCACAACTCGGTTGATTTCGGCCTGGTGGCGTTTCCGGTGCGCACGCGCCAGATTGAGCAACTTCCGTTTCGCAACGATCGTCTCGTGCTGATCGCGCATCCGCGGCATCCGCTGGCGAAGTGCGTGGAAGGTGGCGTGGAGTTGAAGCAACTCGCGGGACAGAAATTTATCGGCTTCGATCCGGACATCCCGACGCGTAAGGCGGTCGACCAGATTTTCCGCGACAACAAGCTCGAGATTGAGCCCGTCATGGAGTTCGACAACATCGAGACGGTGAAGCGCGCGGTCGAGATCGACCACGGCATCGCCATCGTCCCGCAAGCCACGGTTCAGCAAGAGCAGCAACAGGGAACGCTCGCCGTCATCCCATTTAAGAACAAGGAGTTCACGCGTCCGCTGGCGATTTTGCATCGCAAGGGCCGCGTCCTCACGCCGGCGATGAAGAAGTTCATCGAGACGCTCGGGATGAATCTGCCGGGGTCAAACGACGATAATTGACCGGCTGGACGTGCCGGAAGCCGGTTGGAACGCTGGCTTGCACCGGCTCGGTTCGTTGGCACAAAGTGCGCGGTTTAGCCATCAGCCTGTAACCTTCATGTCACCTTTCCTTTCCCACGTTTTGCTGGGCCTTTACCTGTTTACCTTGCTCGGCATGTGCGTGTTCGGCCTGCACAAGGTCAAGATGCTGTGGCTCTATATGAAGGGCTCCCGCCGTGCGGCGATCGCGCCGCCGCCCTGGACCGGTCCGAACCCGATGGTCTGCATCCAGCTCCCGCTTTTTAACGAACCGCTGGTCGTCGAGGCGTTGTTGGAAAAAGTTTCCGCCATCCGCTGGCACGCCGGACTGCTGCTGATCCAGGTGCTCGATGACTCGAATGACGAAACCTCCGCGATCATTGATCGTTGGATGAAGGCCAACCCCGAGCGCGCTGCCTGCATGGTGCATATCCGCCGCACGGATCGTTCGGGTTACAAGGCCGGTGCGCTCGCCTATGCGAACACGCTCACCGACGCGGAATTTTTCGCGATCTTCGATGCGGATTTCCGCCCCGAGCCGGACTTCCTCGAAGTGATGATGCCGCAGTTTGCCGATCCGCAGATCGGTGTCGTGCAGGCGCGATGGGAGTTTAACAATCGCAAGGCGAGTTTCCTCACGCGGTTTCAGGGCATCTTCCTCGATGCGCATTTTGTGGTGGAGCAGTCGGCACGTTGCGCGGCCGGGCTGTTTTTTAATTTCAACGGCACGGCGGGCATCTGGCGCCGCGCCGCGCTGGAAGAGGCCGGCGGCTGGACTCCGGACACGGTGACGGAAGACTTGGATGTGAGTTATCGTGCGCAGCTCAAGGGCTGGCGCTTCGTTTACCTGCCGGAATATTCGGTGCCTTCCGAGCTGCCGGAAAATCTCACGGCGTTTAAGTCCCAGCAGCGTCGCTGGACCAAGGGCGGCATTCAGGTGATGCGCAAACAGCTCGGCACCATCCTGCGCAGTGATGTGCCGGCCCGTATCAAGCG
Organism: Rariglobus hedericola; assembly: GCF_007559335.1. NCBI lineage: Bacteria > Pseudomonadati > Verrucomicrobiota > Opitutia > Opitutales > Opitutaceae > Rariglobus > Rariglobus hedericola. The sequence continues at coordinate 57,690 of NZ_VMBG01000003.1, read as the reverse complement.
CGAGGCGGCGAGTCATTTGCTGGTGGGCTTTATTCACCCGCTACTGGTGATCTTCTCGGTGATTTTTGTGCCCTACCTGTTGTTCGGCGCGCGCCTGCCGGGCTCCTGGATGATCTTTAATCCGGTGGTGGTCGTGCTCACGAGCGGCGCGACGGTGGCCCTCTACATCACGGGCCAGTATTTCCGCCAGCGTCAGTGGAAGGAAGGCGTGCTGCTGTTCCTGACGGCGCCGTTCATGCTGGCATTCGGCCTGGCGATGAGTGTCACGTGCTGCGTGGCGGTGTGCGAAGGACTGTTCCAACGCGGCGGTGAGTTTGTGCGCACGCCCAAGGGCGGACGCGCGGTCACGGCGGGCGGCTTGGTTTCGCGTTTGCGGAGCCGTTCGGTGTTTGCCGCGATCACCGTGGTAGAACTCGTTTTGGGCGGTATGATGCTGGCTGGCGCGATTCACTTCGAACAGCGCGGGCTGGAGTCGATCGCCATCGTGCTGGTGGTGAAAGCCGCGGGTTTCCTGGGGCTGGCGTTGATCTCCACGGGCGACTTGCTGCCCCGGTTTGGTGCGGAGCGCGCTTGACCGCGGGAATAAGCGGAGTCCGTTGAGACTCTCATGACGATGAACTCTCTTTTGAAAAGCGGACTGGTGGCGGCGGTGATCTTGATGGGAGCTGCTTGCAGCCCTGCTGAATCAACCACGGCCGGCGCGACGCCTGCGGTGGCGGCACCCACGGTCTCCGCGCTGCCGGTGTTGCGCAAAGCGCCCGATTGGAAACTTAAGGATCTGGATGGCCGCGAGGTGAAGGCGGCTGATTTCAAGGGCAAGGTCGTGGTCGTGGATTTCTGGGCGACCTGGTGTCCTCCGTGCCGCAAGGAGATCCCCGACTACATCGCGTGGCAGAAAAAATATGCCGATCGCGGGCTCGTGATTTTGGGCTTCTCGCTGGATGAAGCGACGCCGGCGGAAGTGAAGGCTTTCGGTGAAAAGATGAAGATGAACTATCCGATTCTGGTCGCCGACGCGGATGTGGCCGAGGCCTTTGGCGGCGTGCAGGGATTGCCGACTGCGTTCGTGATCGATCGCGAGGGAAACATCCGCCACGTCAAACTCGGTCTGGCCGAGGCAAAGGCGTATGAGGCGCTGATCGTTTCGTTGCTTTAAAAAAGGAAGGGCCCGCCGAAACCCCTAACGGCGGGCCCTCTATTTTTCTTATCCGGTATTAAGCCGGTATCCATGTTACCCCTAGACCCTGCCGAGGCAGGGAAGTCTGTATCGGAAGTAATTTAGCATCGGGCATGCCAACAGGCGGGCGCCGCGACAGGTGGGCGTTTTTGACGTCAGGGGCCGATTTCGGGCCGCGCGGTTACGCGGAGGATCGGACTCATGAGTCGGCCGAGAAACGGGCGACCTGCGCGAGCTCGTCGGCGATCTGGCGATCGCTGCGGCAGCGAGGCATCTTGTTTTGGCCGCCCCATTTGTCCTTGGTGCGGAGCCAGTGTTCGAAGACGCCGGGCATGACGAGTTTTACATTCGGCGCGTCGAGGCCACCGCCGTTGCGCTTGGCTTCGTAGTCGTCGTTCAGGCGCTTCAATTCCACATCGAGTTCTGCTGCGATGACGGGGCCGGTGGGGGTCTCTTGAGTGTAAGGCTTGAGCTCGACCCACCACTCGTGGCGTCCGCGGCGTTGACCGACGGAGCTGTCGACGAACAGCGGGGCGACATGGAAGTTGGTGATCGTCCAGTTGTGACGCTGGCAGACGGTGATGAGGGCGTCGGTGAGTTCTTTCTCGATCACGTGTTCGCCAAAAGCGCTCAATTGCAGCGCGGTGCGGCCGACGTAAACCAAGCGCGGTATATCGGTCGAAATGAAGCGCACCACATCGCCGATCACGTAGCGGGTGAGGCCGGCGGGCGTGCTCAGGATGAGAGCGTAATCGACGCCGACCTGCACGCCCTCGAGGGGCACCGTGTGCTGGCCGAGCTGCGGTAGGTTTTCCTCATGGTAGTAACGCATGGGGAGGAATTCGAAGAAGAGACCGGTATCGGTCATCAGGCGCAGGCCGAGCGAGGACTCGGCATCCTGGGTGGCGATGAAACCCTCGGAGGCGGGGTAAACTTCGTGGAAATTGACCTTGGGGCCGATGTGCGTGCGCAGTTCGTCGATGAACGGGCCCACGGGAACGCCGCCGTGGACGAGGCACTCGAGGTTGGGCCACACGGCCTGGAGATGGGATGGACGGCTCTTGCCGCTGGATGCACGGGCTTTGACGGCCTCGGCGAGGATGAGCACCCAGCTCGGGATGCCGGCGAGCATCGTGATGTCGCGATTCCACGTCTGGTCGGCGATGGCCTGGATTTTGGCCGGCCAGTCGGCGATTTGAGCGATACGGGCGCCGGGCTCGTAGAGGTGTTTTTCGACCCAGCCCGGCAGGTTGAGGGCGGTGATGCCGCTCAAGTCACCGGCGTAAGCGGCGCGGTCCTTGCACTCGTCCAGACGGCTGAGCGTGGTCGAGCCGCCGAGGAACAGGTGTTTGCCGCGAAATATGCCCGTGTGGCCGACGCGGGCGGTGTAGTAGAGGAGCGAGTCGAGGCCGGCCTTGCGAAAATGCTCCAGCATGCCGTCGGTGATCGGCAGGTATTTGGTGCGGCCCGAGGTGGTGCCCGAGGACACCGCGTAAAAACTGCAATGACCGGGCCAAAGCACGTCGGCCTCGCCGGTCTTCATGCGCTCGATGTAGGGGATGAATCCCTCGTAGGTCTGGAGCGGTGCGCGGGCCTGGAACTGACTGTAAGTGGTGCCGGGCGTGAGGGCGTGCGCGTAGCCGTAAGCGGTGCGCGAAAGCTGGCCGATGAGGTGGGCCAGCGTGCGTTCCTGCATGGGCACGGCATCTTTGCCGGTGCGCAGTTTGCGTGCGGTGCGGGTGGTCAGGAAACTGGCGCCTGCGGTCAGGAGGCTTCGCGTCGGAGATAGCATACGGGACGGCTGCTTTTGAGGCAGCTTGGCCCGGGGGGCAGTCGCAAGCGAATTCATGCGGCTTGCAGAAGCTTACGCGTTTTTAACCCCTTATAAAACCGGGCGATGGGAGGCAGGAAATTGCCGCTGTGGAAGATTAACGAGGCGTGTTGCACGGGCGCGCCGCCGGGATTGGCGAGCGTCCGGCACGTGCCGTTGGGGAAATAGGCCCGATGAGCGGCGTTCAGCGCAAATCGCGTGGGCGAGCGGCGGTCGATCACGGCTTCCTCGTCTTCGGCGAACAGAATCAGCACGGGCGCTTCGGTGAGCGGGAGCAGTTGTTGCGAAAAATAAGCGGAGGGCGAAGCGAACGAGTTCAACGCGGCCATGCGTTCGCAGGCTCCGCGCGTGTCGACGCGGGCGATGGTGTCCATCACCGCGGCGTGCAACCGCCGGAGCTCGGCGGGACTCATTAACGCGATGAGGGCGGTCTTGTTTTGCGCACCGGCGCCGAACATGCGGTTGAAGATCGTGCGGGATTTTTCGATGTGCTTCGGGTCGACCAGGCCGTCGGTCGCTTCGAGGAAAGGCTTCACCGCGCGTCCGAGCAGTGTGGCGGGTTTGGCTTCACCGGGTGCCAGCAAATCTTCGACGCAACCGATGGGGCTCACGAAAATCGCGCCCGCGATGGCGGCGTGGTGGCCGGCCGCACGGGTGCGCCGCAGCCATTCGAGCACGAGGCCGGAGCCGAAGCTCACGGAAAAAATCACCGGCGGCGTGCCCTGCACGAGCGCGAGTTCATCGACGAGATCGTCGAGTTGGGCGAACAGCAGATCGGCCGAGAAGCCGTTGCGCGGGTAGTTCAGATAATAGACGCTGCCTCGATTGAGCAGCGAACCGCGGAGGAGAAATACCTGCTCGGTCGCATCGGGCACGAAGCCGCCGAGAACGATGGTCGGCACGAGGCCTTTGCGGCGTTCGCACAACAGGGTGGCGAGCTGGTGAGGACCGGCCGCGCCTGAACCGAGCACTGCATCCTGACGGGTGGTGCGCGCCGGCGTGTGGGGGATCGGGCACGGCGGGCGAAGTTTGTAGCCGGTGGTGCGGATAAACGTCCGTAGCGGCTGCGCGGGCGAACCGCGTCCGAAGGCGGAGATCAGTGCAAGGGCGGGGGCGAAACTCAGCGCGGGCATAATAGGTTTTCCTCGCTCATGCGTGGCGCGCGGAGTGCGCGCAAAGGCAAAGCAGATCCGTCACCCAATGTTCACGCGGGCGACACGTTCGCGTCACACGCGGGTTCACCGCGCGGTTACGAGGACGGTTCCCAGCCTTTGGCGCGGGTGAGGGCGCGTTCCCAGCCGCCGCGCAATGCGGTGATGCGGTCACGTTTTTGCGTCGGTGCGAATGAAGTATCCACCGTCCAATTACGGGCGATCTCATCGCGATCCGACCAGAAGCCGGTGGCAAGGCCGGCCAGGCAGGCGGCGCCCAGCGCGGTGGTTTCGATGCATTTCGGCCGCACCACGGAGGTGTTCAGCAGATCAGCCTGGAACTGGAGCAGAGGATTGCTGCGGGATGCGCCGCCGTCGACGCGCAGTTCCTTGAGCGGAAGTCCGCTGTCTTTTTCCATGCACGAGATGAGATCGGCGGTCTGGAACGCGATGGCTTCAAGCGCCGCGCGGCAAAAGTGTGCGCGGTTCGTGCCTCGGGTGATGCCGACCATCGTGCCGCGTGCATCCGGATCCCAGTGGGGTGCGCCGAGGCCGGAGAATGCAGGCACCAGAAAAAGTCCGCCGGCATCCGGCACCGATGCGGCGAGCCGGTCGAGCTCGGCCGCGTTGCGCACCAGCTGCAGTTCATCGCGCAGCCATTGGATGACCGCGCCACCGATGAACACCGAGCCTTCGAGCGCGTAGTCGGTGCGGCCGCCGATTTTCCAGGCGACGGTGGTGAGGAGGTTGTTGCGCGAGACGACGGGTTTTTCACCCGTGTGCATAAGCGTGAAACAGCCGGTTCCGTAGGTGTTCTTAACCATGCCGGGCGTAAAGCAGGCTTGCCCGAAGAGCGCGGCGTGCTGGTCGCCGGCGACACCGGAAATGGGCGCGCCGGCGGGATAGAGATGGCGGTCAACGTGCCCGTAGATTTCGGAGCACGAGCGGATCTCGGGCAGCAGCGAGCGCGGGATTTTGAACAGTTTCAGGAGATCATCGTCCCAATCGCCGGTGTGAAGATTGCAGAGGAGCGTGCGCGAGGCGTTGGTGACATCGGTGGCGTGGACCTTGCGGCCGGTGAGCTGCCACAGCAGCCAGGTATCGACGGTGCCAAAGAGGAGTTTTCCCGCCTCAGCACGGGCGCGAACGCCGGGAATGGTTTCGAGAATCCAGCGAAGTTTCGTGGCGGAAAAATAAGGGTCGAGGCGCAGGCCGGTTTTTTGAGAAACCAGCGGTTCCAGCCCGTCGCGTTTGAGTTGGGCGCAATAGGCGGCGGTGCGGCGGTCCTGCCAGACGATGGCGTTGCACACGGGCCGGCCGGTGTCGCGGTCCCACACGATGGTGGTCTCGCGTTGATTGGTGATGCCGACGGCGGCGATGTCCTCGGACGATAAGTTGGCGCGGGCGATGGCTTCGGCGGCGGTGGAATTCTGGCTGGACCAGATTTCGAGCGGGTCGTGCTCCACCCAGCCGGGTTGAGGATAATATTGAGTGAACTCCTTCTGAGCGACGGCGACGATGCCGCCATCGTGGTCGAACACGATAGCGCGGGACGACGAGGTGCCTTGATCGAGGGCGAGAATGTAGCGGGGAGTGCTCATGGGGTGGATGAGGCCGAGTGCTTGCGGGTGGACATGGACGTTGGCATTGCGATGCTCACTCGTCCATGCCCATCCCTCCCGTCATCTATGAAGACGACACGCTGATCGCTTTCGACAAGCCGAGCGGGATGCTCGTCGCGCCCGATCGCTGGGATAAGAAGCGCGAAAACCTCATGGGTCTGGTGCACGACAAGATGGGTCACGGCGTGGCCAACGTGCATCGCCTCGATGCGGACACGAGCGGCATCCTCCTGTGCACCAAGGAAAAGTCCGCGCTCGATTTCGTGAGCGGGCAGTTCCAGTCGAAGACGGTCAAAAAAATTTACCACGCGCTCTGCGTCGGCACTCCGGCGGCCGAGCTGTTTGTGCGGTCGGATGATCCGGATGATGAGCCGCCGGAGGGTTTGGCGGACGATGAATTTTTCGTGGATCGCGATTTGATCGACGACGAGGACAACCCCGGGCGCATGCGCACCGTGCGCAAGCACGGCAAGGCCAGCCAGACGGTCGTGAAGGTGTTGGACCGGTTTGGCGGATTTACTTTCGTGGAATGCCGGCCGGTGACCGGCCGCACGCATCAGTTGCGTGTGCACCTGCAATATAGCGGTCTGCCCATTTTGAACGACCCGTTTTATGGTGACGGCGTGACGGAATTGAAACTTTCCCAGCTCAAGCGCGGTTACAAAGGCCGTCTTGACGAGAAGCCCCTCATCAGCCGCCTGGCGCTGCATGCGAGCCGGCTGACCGTAAAGCACCCGATTACCAAGGAGATGATTGTAATCAACGCGCCGCTGCCGAACGAGTTTGAGGTGGCGCTCAAATACCTGCGGAAATTCGCAGCCGCGAGATAAGTGGCTCCCGAAAGCCATGATACGCGTCTTGTTCTCCGGCCTGTTTTATGCAGAATAACTGCAACGCCGGACTTCATGCGCAGGACTCTCCAGCTTCTCGGGCCGTTTCTCGCGGTTCTTGTTTTTATCGCGATGCCCGCTCGCGGCGAGGCTCCGCGTATCGAACTCACTGATACGGAGAAGACCTGGATAAAGGAACATCCGGTTGTTTATTTTGGGTATGACCCGGGTTGGGGGCCGTTCAGCTACAAGGATACCCGCGGGGATTTTGCGGGTATTGACCGGGATTTCCTCAAGCTCCTAGAAGAGCGGCTGGGGCTAAAGTTCCAGCCGGTGCATTCGTCCTCGTGGCCCGAGGCGTATAACAGCGCAAAAGCCGGCGCGGTGGATTTTTTGGTGAGCACGGCGGAAGACGAAGGGCGTGAGCAGGATTTTGTTTTCACCCGCGCCTACAACTCGTTCCCGATGGCCTTTGTGACGCGGCATGATTCGCGGGCGGTGATGTCGATGGATCAATTAAACGGGCGTCGTATGGCGCTGCCCGAGGGTTATGTGGGCTCGTTGGTGCTGGCGCGGGATCATCCGCGTATTGTGCGCGTCATGGTGAAAACCATGGACGAGGCATTTCTGGCTGTGGCGGCGGGACGGGCGGATGTGGCGGTGACCAACATCGCCAATGCCAACTACATCATCAAGTCGCTCGGGCTCTCCAATCTGAAGATCGCCGGAGTGATGCCGTATCTTTTCGATCTGCGTTATGCGGTGCGCAAGGACCAGCCGGTGTTGCGCGACATATTGGATAAAGGCGTGGCATCGCTCAGCGCCAAAGACCGGCAGGAGATCGTGGGGCCGTGGGTGGGCGTGGAGTATGCGCGGATCGTGCGCTGGGATTATGTGATGCGCTGGGTGGCCGGCGGCTTCGTGGTGGCGGGCACGTTCATCGGCGTGATGATCTGGCACAACCGCTGTCTGCGGCGCGAACTGGCGCAACGTGCGCGCGTGCAACGCGAGCTGGAGGCGACGCAACGCAGGCTCGAGGAGTTGAACGAGGAAAAGACCGGTCTCATGCGCATGGCCGCGCACGATCTGCGCAATCCGCTCAACGGACTCATGCTCAACATCGAGATTCTTTCGGATGCCGCGGTGGAGAAGGATCGCGAGCCACTGGACCGGATGATGGGGCTGGCGCACCAGATGATTCACATGATCCGCAACCTGCTCGATGTGCAGGCGCTCGAGGACGGCAAGCGGCGGTTGCGCATCGAGCCGGTCGAGGTGACGAAGGAAGTCGATGATGTGCTGGCCGCGATGCAAACGCTGGCCGCACGCAAGCAGATCACGTTCACCACGGATTTCGCACGCACGGCTCCGCTGGCGCTCGCGGACCGCGCGGCGTTGCGGCAAGTGCTCAATAATCTCGTGGGTAACGCGGTGAAATATTCGCCCTTTGACCGCGTGGTCGCGGTGGAGGTCGAGCCGGCCTTGCAAGGCCGGCTGGTGTTCCGTGTGCGTGATCAAGGGCCGGGCATCGCGCCCGCGGAAATGCCACGGCTGTTTCAGAAATACGTGTGCCTGAGCGCGCGTCCGACCGGCGGCGAACAATCAATCGGCCTGGGGTTGGCGATCGTGAAGCAACTGGTGATCGCGATGGGCGGAACCGTGCGATGCGAGGAGTCACCCGGCGGCGGCGCGGTCTTCATCGTTGAACTCCCGGCGGTGGTCGGAGTGGCGGTGTAGTTCCACCATCTTCGCCGCCACAAATTATTTCAGCTGTTGCAAGGCGGCGCGGGCGCGATCTTTGGCTGCGTCGTCGTGTTTGCCGGTTGAGGGAAGCGCGAGGCCGCGGTTGAAGGCGACGCGCGCATCGGCTTCACGGCCGGCCGCGAGCAAGGCAAAGCCGAGTTCGAGGTGATGCGGCGCGACTTTGGGTGCCAGCGCCACGGCGCGTTCGAGGTGGGTGATTGCTTGATTAAAGGAGGCCTCGGGCAGGCCTCCATAAATGATGCGGACAAAAAAACGCTTGGTCGCTCCCAGTGTGGCGACTTCGTAGTGCCAGCGACCGAGCAGGTGGTGCGCCCAGTCGTAGTCGGGATTGAGCACGAGGGCGCGCTCGGCTTCTTCTTTCACGAGGCGCGAGTAACGGAGCTTGGTGCGGGTATCGCTGTAAACGGCGAGCGTTCCGTGACACACGGCGAGGGAGAGCACGTTTTCAGCGTTGTCGGGTGCGACCGCGACGGAGCGTTGGGCGTAGGCGAGTGCCTGCTCGGCGCGGTGCTTTTTCTCCTCGATGTCGGCGGTGTCGAGGATCGAGTCGGAGTATTGGCGCGCGATTTTTTGGAGGATGAAACCGTCGTTGGGTTTGGCGCGGTCGGCGGCGAGGAAAAGATCCAGCGCGGTTTGTGAGTCGAACTTACTCTCGGCCACCAAGGCGCGCTCAATGAGCGATGGCGCTTCGCCGGCCCAAACCGTGATCGTGGCGGTGGCGAGATGTAATCCTAGCAGCAGGCCGATGAATTTCATCTCAGGGTTTGCGGAAGAGGTAGTGGCTCACGAGCCACTCTTCTCCGTTTTTGTAGCCCCAGAGTTCGGCGCAGCTCATGTAAAACACGCGCCAGTAGCACCACCATTTGAGCGTCTGCTCCTGACCGTAAACATCGCGGAAGAGCGGGATGATCTCGTCTCGGTGTTTGTCCATGTTCTGGAGCCAGTGCTCGGCGGTCTGCTGGTAGTGTCGACCATTGACGCGCCAGTCGGCGATGAGCGTGAGATCGTCTTGAAAGTAACTGAAGAGATTGTGCGCGGGGATTTGTCCGCCGGTGAAAAAATAGCGGCTCATCCAGTCGGTCTTGTCACGCGCGATGAAGTGATAACTCAGGTGGTCGTGCGTGAAGATGTGCGTGAATAGCAGGCCGCCGGGGCGCAGCCAGCGGGCGATATTTTTGAAAAGGAGCTGATAGTTTTTGAGATGCTCGAACATCTCGACCGAGACGACGCGATCAAAGCTGCCCGAGGCGATATCGAACGCGTTGATGTCGCAGGTGATGATGCGGAGATTGGTGATGCCGCGTTTGCGCGCCTCGGTGTCGATGTGCTCCTTTTGCGTGCGCGAATTGGAGATCGCGGTGATGCGGGCATTGGGGAATTTCGCGGCGTTGTAGAGGGCGAGTGAACCCCAGCCGCAACCGAGTTCGAGGATGTCCTGGCCGTCCACGAGCTGCGCGCGATCGGCGTAGAGCGCGAGCATGTGTTCCTCGGCTTCGTCGAGGGTTTCCTTGCCGGTGGGGTAAAGGCAGCCGGAATATTTGAGACGTTTACCGAGGCAATACTGGTAGAAAGGCGTGGGAACCTCGTAGTGTTGCTCGTTGGCAGCGGCGGTTTGCTCGGCGAGCGCACGGGTCTTCAGATCGGTGACGTAGGCATCCGCATTGTAGGTGGCGGACTCGTCTTTAATTCGCTGGGCAAGCAGCCGACGGATACCGATGCGGATGAGCCAGTCGGGGAGCAGGTTTTTTTCGAGAAGGGAGTCGATCATGCGAAGAAGGGGCGGTCAGTTTTTGCGAAACCAAGGAACGAAGACCGGGACGCGTTTTTGATAGGCTCGGTAGGCATCACCGCGCGAGCGGAGTGATTGTTCCTCGGCCATGGGCACTCCTGTTACGCATAGCAGCAGATAAAGGATGCCGGCGGGGCAGATGAAACTGGTCCAGCCCCAGGGCGAGGCGCAGGCGAAGGCAAAATAACCGAGCCAGATGCACCACTCGAAAAAATAGTTGGGGTGACGGCTGTAATGCCACAGGCCGACTTCGCAGACTTTACCTTTGTTGGCGGAGTTTCGCTTGAAGGCGGCGAGTTGGGCGTCGGCCAGGGATTCGCCAAGGAGTGCGAGCAACCAGAGCGCAACACCGGCGTATTCAAGCGGCTGAAATCCTTCGGCGGGATTTCTTGCAATGAGCAAAAAGGGCAGGCCGAGGATGACGACCGAGAGTGCCTGTTGTTGATAGAAGATAAACATCTTCGCGGCAAACCCCTCGGCCCAGCGGGTGCGCATTTCCGTGTAGCGGGTGTCCTCGACCGGGTGATGGCTCATCACGCGGCGGTAGAGATGTGTGCCGAGACGTCCGCTCCAAATTATGACGATGGCCGCGATGGTCCACCGGCGCGGAGCCCAGCCCGACGCTGTGGCTGCATAAAATAGCGCCAGCGCACCGAAGGCGTAGGACCACGTGATGTCCACGATCCCGTAGTTTTCCATGCGACGCGCGAGCGCGTAGGTCGCGGCGAAGATCAATCCCAGCGCGGCCACGGCGAGTGCAATGATGAGAAGCAAGGACATGAATCAGGCGGGTTTGGGGCCACGCAAACGGGCGAGTTTGCGCATGAGCGGGCGCAATGAAAAATAAAGTCCGGCGATGATGAACGGCACGCTGATGACCCAGGCGGTGAAGGCGTGCACGCCGGCCCAGCCGAAGCGGTGAAGGAATTCACGAAACGTGTCGTGGCGGAAGGACGAGATAAGGTCTCCGATGGAGAAGGGATCCTCGCTTGAGCGCCAGATCCACTCACCCACGCGAACATACACGAGGATCATCACGATGTGGAGCGGGGCGAGCAGGTAGTTGACTGCCTGCAGAAGCGGCTGGTTCATCCGAAACCAGAAGCCGATGATGATGTTGAGCGTGGTGGTGAAGCCCAGAAACGGGAACAGCGAGGCGGCGGTGCCCACGGCGACGGTTGAGGCGACTTTGTCAGGCGTGACGCCTTGAGTAAGCAGCGCCATCACAGGGTCGCCAAAGCGGCGTTTCCAGAAGGAACGACGGGGAGAGGTGTCGGACATGGGTTACGAAAAAAGAGGCTGTGCGCCCAGGAGGTAGACACCGACTCCGAGTGTGGCGAGAAGCGCGGGAAGCGTGATCTTTCCAGAGCGGCGCGTGCCGAACACTTCGCCGAGTTGATCGATAGTTTGGATACGAAACAGTTCGATGAGGAAGTAGAGGGCCATCGCGAGGTTGCCCCACAGAATGATGGCGACGAACCACAGGATGCGCGCGGCCAGTGACTGTTCCTTCCACGCCACCCAGACGTAGAACGCGATGAACGCCCAGTAGGCATCAAAGAGCGTGGCGATAAACCACGGGTGGGTGAACACCTCGCGAGGGATGGCGAAGAGTGCGCATTGCGAACTGGCCCAGCCCGTGACGGCGAGCATGGAAGCGATGACGACGAAGAAGAGAGCGCGTAAAAACCAAAGCATGGTGCGTCGAATCAAAGAGCCAGATTGTTGGCGCGTGTGTGGAGGGTCTGGACGACCGAGATGTTGCGCATGGCGAAGGCGGCTTCGCAGTAGCACAGGTAGTAGCGCCATTTGCGGATGAAGCGTTCGTCGAAGCCGAGCTCGATTACGCGGTCGCGCTGATGTTCGAAGGTGTCGCGCCAGAGTCGCAGCGTGCGGGCGTAGTCGGGGCCGAAGTCTTCAATGTGGTGCAGTTGAAAACCGCCGGCGCGTGTCAGCTGCTGGTTGACGCGGTTCAAGGAGAGCAGCAGCGAGCCGGGGAAGATATGCTTCTGGATAAAATCGACGCCTTTGCGGAGCGCTTCGTAGCGATCGTCGGGGCAGGTGATGAATTGAAGGGCGAGCAGGCCGTCGGCCTTCAGGCGCGCGGCGAGGACGTCGCAATAGGACGGGAGATAGTCGTGGCCGATGGCTTCCATCATTTCGATGGAGACGATCTTGTCGTAGGTGCCGGCGTGATCGCGGTAGTCTTCCAAGCGCACATCGATGCGATCACCGAGGCCGGCGGCCTGCACGCGGCTGCGGGCGAGTTCGTATTGTTCCTTCGAGATGGTGAGGGTGGTTACCTTGCAGCCGTAGTTCGAGGCGGCATGCAGGCACCAACCGCCCCAGCCGGTGCCGATTTCGAGCACGCGATCGGTGGACTTGAGACGAAGGGAACGGCAGAGCGCGTCGTTTTTTTCGCGTTGGGCTTCCTGGAGGGAGAATTGTTGAGCGTTGGCCGGCCAGCGTGCGCTCGAATACATCATCGAGGGGTCGAGGAAGAGGGAGAAGAAGTCGTTGGAGAGATCGTAGTGCTCGGCGATGTTGCGACGGGCAGTGGCGCGGGAATTCGGACGCAAGAGGTGGCGCAGGCGGTTGACGAGACGGAGCCAGTTGAGGGGCAGCGCGCTCAGCGTGGTCGCGGTCGAGCCCGAGAGCGTCGGGGCGTGCTCGATGTTGAGCAAAAACCACGACAGGACGCTGGCGAGATCGGGAGTGCTCCAATCGCCGTCGAGGTAGGATTCGGCAAAACCGATATCACCGGAGAGCACGCATTTGCTGAAAAACGCGGGACGGCGCACGCGAATGCAAGCGGTGGCGGAGAGCCCGACCGGCATACGTCGGGTGAGCGCATCGGCATGCGAACCGAATTCGACGAAGCCGCCCTCGGGGAGTTCCACGCGGAGATGGCCGAGCTTCATGTCGCGCAGGGACGCGAGCACCATGCGACGGCACAGGGGACCGCAAGTGTTGGCCGTTTCCAGGTAGGTGGCGGTGGAGTCGAGGGCGGGAGAGTTTTCTTCGCTCATGGCGTGGGGGAGTCGGATTGACGGTGGGAGACGGAGCCGTGAGGACGGTAGAGATCGCGTTGGTCGGCGGCGCGGGCGGCTTTATTAAACCACGGGATTTTTTTGAAATAGAGCAGGAGGGCGTGCCAGTGAATGAGGCCGATGATACGCAGCGTGATGAGAGGATATTTAAGCGTGAACCACGCCAGTCTTGAGTCGGTCAACGGGCGGGCGGGTCCCGTAAGGGTGCTGGTGAGCGTGCGTTGGGTTCCGGCGTAGTCGTCGATTTGAATGGTTAATTTTTCAGACGGTGGACGCAGGTTGAAGTCGAATGCGACGTCCACATCGGAGAACGGCGATACGTAAAAGTTTTTAGGTATGCGCAAGTGAAACGCTCCGGAGTGCCCCGTAGATGCGGACGCGCGAAAGGTTTCCGGACCTAAAAAATACGGCTTCATCTCGCGGAATGTGTTGGTGACCTCGGAGATGGCAGCCACGCAGGTGCCGCTGGCGTCGTAGCAGTAGTAAAACGAAACCGGATTAAACAGGTAGCCGAAGACGCGGGGCAGGGTGATCAGCTCGATCCGCCCGCCCGGCCCGAGATCGACCCCGTGGACCGCGAGATATGCGAGCACACGGCCTTTGAGGCTCAGGCCGGCAGACAGTAACGGAGTGGCAACCGGTGAAGGAACGACGGACGAATCAACCGGTTTGTAACTTATTAAGTTACAAACTGATTTTTCCGATTGGTTGTGAATGGGTTCCGAGGTGGGCAGGTAGTCGTTTTCGCGGAAGGCGTAGAGATTGGCGCGGTTGACGGATAAGAGCTTTAAGTGGCGGTGAAGCGCGGGCAGTTCGTCCAAGTCGATAGCCAGCATGAAAATACGATATGCGAAGCGATGCGGCTTCGGGATGAAGCGGGCATGCATCACGTGGCATTCGTAGATTCGGGAGTTCATGCAGGATCAGGAAACGGCGGACGGTTCACTGATACTACGCATGAATGGGCACACGGGATGCCAGCAAGGGGAGTTTGTGCCCGGTGGCAACCTGCGGCTTATGAAAAGGTAGCGCCTTCAGCTGAAGGTCCCCGAGCTAGCGCGAACGGGTGTGTTCAGCGGACGAACGCATCCTGTTCACGCCGTCCAAGGATCGCGGCCGAGCATCAGTTCGCTGAGCTGCACGGCACTCATGAAGGCGTCTTCGTGGAAACCGTAGCGGAAATAACTGCCGGCAAAATACGTCTCGCTGCGACCGCGAGCCTGTTCGTTGAGCCGGGGGAGTTCACGTTGCGCACGGACCGCACCGAGGCTGAATAGCGGGTGCGTGTAATCGATTCGTTTGATGACCTTGCCGGAGTCGATGGCGTCGGGGCGGTTGATGGTGACAAAGTAGTTTTCGCGGTCGGAGACGCCTTGAAGTTCGTTCATCCAGTAGTGCGTCGCGGGGCTCAGGCGTCCGGCGGAGTCGCGGGTGAGTTGATAGTTCCAAGCTGCGCGGGCGAGCGGGGCTTTGGGCAACACCGAGGCGTCCGTGTGGAGCGTGGCGACGTTGGCTTGGTATTTGAATTCGCCGAGCAGGCGGACTTCGTCGGGCGTGGGGTTGACGAGGAGACGCAGGGCTTGGTCGGCGTGGGTGGCGACGATCACCTGGTCAAACGCGTGCGTGGCACCGTCGGCGGTCATCAGGGTGACTCCGCGTCCCGCGCCGTTGCGGATGATGCGCACGGCGGCGCGGCCTAGCTGGATCGAGCCGCGGAAGGGCGCGATGAGGCGGTCGCGGTATTGGCGCGAGCCACCGTCGACGGTCATCCATTGGTGCTGGGTGTTGAGGCCGAGAAAGCCGTGGTTGTGGAAAAACCGCAGCAGGCTCGCGGCGGGAAACGACAGCATGAGCTCGGGAGGCGTGCTCCACACGGCGCTGCTCATCGGCACGAGGTAGAGGTTAAAAAAATCCTCCCCGTAACCGCGGCGGCGCACGTATTCGCCGAGGGTGATCTCAGTTGTGGCCGGATCATCGAGGGCGGCGACGGCCTCTTTGTTAAAGCGGTTGATCGCCGCGAGCATCTTGAGGAAGCGCAGGTTGATCAGGTTTTTGCGCTGGGCGAAAAGGTGGTTGAGCGAAGTGCCGGCCCACTCGAGTCCGCTGGCGTCGTCGCGCACGGAGAACGACATGGTGGTCTTCTTCACGGGCACCTGGAGTTGCGCGAAAAGGCGCGTGAGGAGCGGGTAGGTGGCCTCGTTGTAAACCATGAAGCCGGTGTCGATCGGCACGAGTCGGGCGGTGCCGGGCTCGACGGCGTCGACGGTGTTGGTGTGGCCGCCGACGTAATCGTTGGCCTCAAAAATCGTAAGGTCGTGGTGGCGGTGCAGGAAGTGGGCTGAACCCATGCCGGCGATGCCGGTGCCGATGATGGCGAGACGTGACATAGGAAGGAATCGGTGGATCGCGAAAGGGTTAAAGCACGCAGGGTGCGCAACCTGTTACGGCTGCGCACCCTGCGGGGATGCCTGAAAACGCGGGGAATTTACCGGGCGTTATCGGTGTCCGTGGAGACTGCCGGCGTGTGCGCGGTCGGGGCCTTGCGGTCGAGTTCGTGGGCGAGCTCGGTGAGGTCCTTGTGCATCGCGGCGCTGTCGGGCTTTTGCGGGATCTGGGTGTTGGCGGCGTTGACCGTGGCAACCGCGATGGCAGCGGCGGCGGGCAGCACATGACGCAGGGACGAGGCGTGCTCGGGGCGGACTTGCGAGCTGGCTTGGGCGGCGGCGACGGAGGCTTCGTGTTCGGCGCGCATGCCTTCGTCGAGGACGGATTGCGGCACATTTTTGAGACCCCAAATCAGGCCGGTCCAGGAGAGAACCTTGAGGCCGTAGTAAGTCGGGTCGATTTCCCACCAATAGAAACCGTTGCGCGTGGCGCTTTGGTAGCGGTGGTGGTTGTTGTGCCAGCCTTCGCCGAGGCAGATGATCGCGAGGATGAAGCTGTTGCGCGAATCGTCGTCGGTCTTGTAGCGGCGTTTACCCATGAGATGGGCCATCGAGTTAATACAGGCGGTGCCGTGGAAGAGGGCCGTGGTGCTCACGAAGAAGCCCCACACGAGCATCTGCCAGCCGTTGGTGCCGAGGCCGGGGGCGAACTTTTCGAGGAGGGCGCCGATGCCGAACATCGAGGCAGCATAGAGGATGGGAACAACGAGATCGAAGCGGTTAAGCCAGACGAGTTCGGGGAACTTCTGGAGGTCTTTGATCTTCGAATAATCGGTCGGGAAATTACGGCGCGAAGTGATCCAGCCGATGTGCGACCACAGGAAACCGTGAACGTGCGGTGAGTGTGCGTCCTCTGGATCGTCGGAGTGTTGGTGGTGATGGCGATGATGATACGCCCACCAGAGCGAACCGCGTTGCACCGTGGTGCCGGCCCAGAGTGCCAGGAAAAACTGACCTGCACGCGAGGTGCTGTAGGTTTTGTGCGAGAAATAGCGGTGGTGAATACCGGTGACGGCAAACATGCGCACAAAATAAAGGAATACGGCGGCCCAGGCGGCGAACGCGCTCACGCCCACCCAAATGATGCCGAAGCAACCGAGGTGGAGGATGGCGAATGGCATAACGCGCACCCAATCAACCTTGTCGGGTTCGTTGCGCATTTTCTCGGCGCCTTCAGGGCAGTAATCGGAGTCGATCCATTGCGTCACGGCAGTGGCCGCACGGCGGAAAAACGAGGGACGGGATGAAACGGAATCAGTCACAGGCGGAGTGGATTAAAGAGTATTAAGGAATAGCCTGTGACCCATCGGCGCAAGCCGTGTTTCCCTGAAAGGCATTACAATAATGATACGATTTTCGCGGCAGAATAGTTGCATGAAGTGTGACCGCCGATGCGAGTCTCGCAGCTTGCGCCGGTGAATGCGTATGCCTTCACTCCGCGGCACATGAGCCAACCCGCCGACCAAGCACCGGTTAAGAAAAGTGAGATCTTTGGTTGGTGCTGTTTCGACTTCGCGAATTCGGCGTTTACGACGATCATCATCACGGCGGTCTACTTCGTGTATTTCCAAAAGGTCGTGATGTCGGGAGCCGCCGAAGCCTCGACTTGGTGGGGCGTGGCGCTGGCCGTTTCACAATTAGGCGCAATCATCGTGTCACCGTTTATCGGCGCGCTGGCCGACGTGCAGGCCAGTAAGAAAAAATTTCTGATGGCGACCGCGATCGTGTGTTCACTGGCGACGGCCAGTCTTTATTTTGTCGGTCCGGGCGAGCCGTTGCTCGCGCTCGTGCTCGTGGTGCTCGCGAATTTCGCTTTCTCGTTGAGCGAGACACTGTGCGCCGGATTCCTGCCCGAGATCAGCACGCCGCAAAATGCCGGACGCATTTCCGGTTATGGTTGGAGTTTCGGGTATTTTGGCGGCCTCCTGAGTCTGGTGCTGGCGCTGCTGATCATTAAAAGCGGGGAAGGGCGCGTGCCGTGGACCTTTGTGATGACGGGCGTGTTTTTTATGCTGGCGAGCCTGCCGACCCTGCTGCTTGTGCGTGAACGTGCACGTCCGCGCACGCTGGCGCCGGGGCGGACTTTGTTCGCGGAGGCCTGGGGTGCGAATCTGCGTTCGCTGCGTGAACTGCCGAGTCATCGCACGCTGGCGGCGTTTCTGGTGTCGCTCATGTTTTCCACGGCTGGCCTCGTGGCCGTGGTGGCATTTGCAGGCGGCTATGCCGATGGCGTGCTCAAAATGACGCCGGAAGAATTCATCAAATTGCTCGTGGTTTTGCAGCTGTCCGGTGTCGCGGGCGCTTATGGCTTCGGTCTTTTGCAGGATCGCGCAGGTCCCAAGTTCGCCCTGTCGCTTTCGCTCATCCTGTGGATCTTCGTGTGCGTGGCCGGCGCGTATTGCTCCAGCAAACTGCAGTTTTACGGGATCGGCGCGCTGGCGGGCATTGCGATGGGTGCGTTGCAATCCGCCGGACGTGCGGTGGTGTCCACGCTCACACCTGAAGGACGCGGCGGAGAGTTTTTTGGCTTCTGGGGATTCTTCACCAAGCTGGCGGGCGTGATCGGTCAGCCGGTGTTCGGTGTGTTGGCGACGCACTTTGGCTTTCGCACGGCGATTCTCGTCAACGCCGGTTTCTTCGTGGTGGGCTTGGTGATCCTGCTTCCATTGTCGCTGACGCCGTCGGTCGCCGTCGCGCGTAACGAGACTTGAGTGGTGCGCGTATGCGGCTGGTTACTCGCCGAGGTTTTTTGCCACTGCGCGCACGATCGGGATAAACGCCTCGGCCGCCGGCCGCGTGTGAACGCCATGTAACGTCAGAAAACCGATCTGGCGCTTAGGGGTGGGGCGGATGATCCGCACCACGGCGTAGTCTTTGGCGACGCGGCCCCACAATGCCGACGACGGCACGATGCCCAGTCCGCTGCCCGCCGCCACCATGTGCAGCAGCATGTCGACCGAGCTGAGTTCCAACGCGAAGTTCGGGGTGCGCCGGACCTTGGCGAAGGCCTTTAACAGCAGGGTTCGCGTGCCGTAGCCGGGCGGCGGCACCAGCAGCGGACGCGTGCTGATTTCTTCCATTGTGGCGGATTCCCGCCGTGCCAGCCGGTCGGAAGTGGCCACCACCGCTACCAGTTCCTCGGCATAAAGCGATTGGTGCCTCAGGCTGGTCTCGGCTGGGGGCGTATGGCCGATCCCCAGCTCCACCGTGCCCATCACGAGCGCGCGCTCCATCTCGTCGACCGACATCTCAAGTATCCGGACTTGGATACCGGAGTAATCTTCATGGAATTTTTCCAGCGCGAGCGGCAGTAACTGATGAGTGACCGAGGGCAGCACCGCCACGGTGAGCGAACCTCGTTTCAAATCACTAAGGTCGTCCAGCGAGCTCCGCAGGTTTTCCATTTCCGCGAGCACGCGGCGCACGTAAGGCAGCAGCATTTCGCCCGCCGAGGTAAGGCGGCAGCGCCTCCGTGCGCGGTCGAACAGCGGCACGCCGAGCGCCTTTTCCATTTGGTGAATTTGCTGTGAAAGCGTCGGCTGCCGCAGGCCGATCACCGCGGCCGCGCGCGTGAAACTCCCGTGTTGCGCCAGTGCCTGGAAGTAAAGGAGGTGCCGCAATTCGACGGCATGATTGAGTATAGATGGCATCTATGGAGAGTATAGTTGGTGCCATTAGTAAGCTGGTATCGTGCCTGCTATCTTCGAAGCGGTTCGCCATCTTCCACATGAATACAACGCACAACTACAACCGCCGCGATTTCATGAAAATCGCCGGCACCGCCGCCGCCGGCCTTGCCTTCACCTCCCTGCCCTCCACCTCGTTTGCCGCCAGCAAGCGCGACAAGGAGCTCAACATTCTCTGCTGGGAGGGCTACAACAGTGACAACGTCCTGAATCCTTTCCGTGGCATGCACAAGGGGCTCAGTTTGAAAGCCGAGTCCGGCACCGACGATCCGAGCATGATCAACAAGCTCCGCGCCGGCGAAATCAAGGTCTGGGACCTGATCAATCTCAACCAATGCTGGGCCCGCGAGCAGATGTGGAAGGAGAAGCTCATCAAGCCGCTCGATCGTAAGCGCTTCGAGCCCTACATCGAAAAGATGATGCCCATGTTCTATAACAAGACGATGGGTATTAACCCCTTTGCCCTCTCGCCCGACGGCAAGGAACTCATCGGCATGATGCAGCGCTTCGGCCCGATGAACTTTGTCGTCAATACCAAGAAAATTTCCGTCAAGACCGCCGAGGACCAAGGCCTGCCCATGTTCCTCGATCCGAAAATGAAGGGCAAATACGGCCTGCTCGCGTGGGACAACTGGAACGTGATGCACATGTGTATCACCGCCGGTTTCTCGCCCTACAAGATGCACACGCCCGAGGAGGTCGAGCTCTTCAAAAAGACCGCGCAAACTCTCTTCGCCAACGCCAAGATGATCGGCGGCGATCCCGCCCAGCTCAACCAGGCGCTCATCAACGGCGAGATCGACGCCATCTACAGCGGCGGCACCTACACGTGCTCCGTCGCCCGCAAGGAAGGCTTCAGCGAGGTCTATCACGTCTCGCCGCTAAGGGGACCGCTCGAGGGCGGCAAGGGTTCGCTCCAGTGGTTCGAGGTCACATCAGTCGTCAACAATCCCGACGTCAGCCCGCTCGCCGAGGACTTCCTCGAATACGTGCAGCGTCCCGACATCTGCCATACCGTCGCCATGGCCGAGGCTTCGCATAATCCCGTCACCCAGATGTCGCAGCCCGAGGTCTTCGCCAAGTTCAAGAAAGACGAACTCAACTGCTTCCAGTGGGACACGCTCGAGGCCGATATGACGCGCAGCGTCGATTACCAAGTCGTGCCCGACAACGACCTGCTCACCTCGATCTACAACGAGGCCAAGCGCACTCGCGAGGGCTGAGTTCCTGGCCTCCTGTTGTTTGTTTCCTTCCGCAGGCTGCCGCTCTTTTCGACGCGGCCTGCGGATGACTCCCGCCTGCACCTATCGCCCGATCATGGATGATTCCGCCACGCCCATACTAGAAGTCGCCAACGTCACCAAGCGCTTCGGAAAATTCACCGCCGTCAATGACGTCAGTTTCAAGATTGCCGACGGCGAGTTCTTCACGCTCGTCGGCCCCAGCGGCAGCGGAAAGACCACGCTTCTCCGCATGTTGGTGGGTATGGAAAAACCCACTACGGGCGAACTTCGTCTACGGGGGAAAATCGTCAATGACCTCGCGCCCAACAAGCGCCCGACCTGCATGGTCTTCCAGTCGCTCGCCCTTTTCCCTCACATGACCGTGGGCAAAAACGTCGAGTTTCCGCTCGCGATCCGCGGTGAGCGTGAGAGCGAGCGCCGCACGCGAGCCTGGGAGTTGCTCAAGCTCCTCCACCTCGATCCCAACCGCTACTACGACAAAAACGTCACCCAGTGCTCCGGTGGCGAACGCCAGCGCGTCGCCCTTGCCCGCGCGCTGGCCTACGACCCCGACATCCTTTTCTTCGACGAACCGCTTTCTGCCTTGGACGCCCGCCTGCGCAAAACACTTCAGAAGGAACTCAAGGACATCCAGCGCAGCACCAAAAAGACCTTCTGCTACGTCACCCATTCGCTCGAAGAGGCGATGGTCATGAGCGACCGCGTCGCTATTCTCCGCGCCGGCATGATCGAGCAGATCGGCCAACCCGACGAAATCTACGCTTCTCCCAAAAACGCCTTCGTCGCCGAGTTCATGGGCGAAGTGAACCTCCTGGATATCACCGCCTCCGGCGGCACCACCGCCGAATGGGATACCGGTCGCAAGCCGCTCGTGCTCAACCTGCCTGCACCGCTCGACGCCGGCACGAAGCGCAAGCTGCTCATCCGTCCTGAATCGCTCCGTTTCATCGACCCCGGCGAGACCGCTGGCAACACCGTGCCCGTGCGCATCCTCAACCAGTTCTCCCTTGGCTCGCGTGTCCAATATCACGTCGAAGTGGTCCCTGGTTGCACGCTCACCGTCGAGCGTCTCCGCGAAGAGCGCGCCTCTGGCACCGACACCATCCTCGGCTGGGACCTTGCTGACAGTCAGATCCTCGAATCATGAGCGACGCGTCTCCAGTCACTCCGCAAAAGCCACGGCTGCTTGAGCGCCTGCCCGGTCTCATCGGCGCGCTCTCCGCCTCGCCGTTTGCGTTGCTCATGTTGTTCGGTTTCGTCGCGCCTCTCCTCTGCGTCGTGTGGTTCGGATTCATGCCGCCGAAAACCTTCAGTCTTCTGCAGGCACCGACCCTCGAAAACTACCAGACGATTTTCAACCAGACGTATTTCAAATCCGCCCTCTGGTCGCTCGGCCTCGCCTCCGTTACCGTCGTCATCCTGCTCGTCATCTGTTTCCCTCTGGCCTTTGCCATGGCCAAGATCTTCAGGGGTGCCGCGAGTTTCATCACCTACGCCATCGCGACCTCGCTTTTCGTTTCCGAAAATATCCGCCTTTTCGGCTGGGTCATCGGCTTCATGAAAAACGGTGTGGTTGGCGGCACGCTTTCCAAGGTCTTAGGGCTCCAGATCGACTCCCTGCTCTATAACATCCCGGTGATCATTCTCGGCATGGTTTACGTTTATCTGCCGTTCATGCTCTTTCCGCTCGTGCTCGGTGTGAAGATGGTGCCCGACCAAGTCCGTGAAGCCGCCTTCGATCTCGGCGCGAGCCGCTGGCAGGTCTTCAAAAAAATTGACCTCCCGCTCGCCATGCCCGGCGTGATGATTGGCTCGCTGCTCGTGTTCGTGCTTTCGGTCGGCGCGATTTCCGAGGCAAAAATCCTCGGCGGACAAAAGGTTGTCACCATCGCCTCCGACATCGAGTCCGAGTTCACCTACGCGCAAAACTGGCCGCTCGGATCCGCGCTTTCGACGATGTTCATCGCGCTGACCACCGTGGTCGTCTTCTTCGCGCTCAGCCGCTTCGACCTCGAAAAACTCCTCGGCAAAAAACCGTCCGAATGACCCGTCACACACCATGATTGTCACTCGCACCCAGAAAACCGGTTTCAGTTTTTACGCGGGCCTCGTGCTGCTCGTGTTCTACTTCCCCGTCTTCTGCATCATCGTCGCCTCGCTCTCCAAGAAGCGCTTCTTCTCCTTTCCTTACACGTCGGACGACATGACGTTTAAATGGTATAACGATGCGATCAACTCTCCGCAGGTTCATGATTTCGTCGGCGTGAGTTTGCGCATCGCCGGCATCACCGCCGTCGCCTCGGTTGCCATCGGCTTTTTCTCCGCGCTCGCCTACGCCCGCTACCGCTGGCGCGGACGCCAGACGTTCCAGCGCCTCGTGCTTCTGCCGCTCTTCTTTCCCCAGTCGGTGCTCGGACTCGCCCTGCTCATGTGGTTTAGCTTCCTCGACGTCACCACCGCCTGGTGGACCGCCGCCATCGCGCACACCGTGTGGATCGCGCCCATTACCACGCTGATCATCTCGATCCAAGCCTACGGACTCGACGAATCGCTCGAAGAAGCCGCCCGCGACATGGGCGCGACCCGCTGGCAGATTATGCGCAAGATCACCATCCCGCTTCTGCTCCCCGGCATGATCAGCGCCACGTGTTTTGCCGTGCTGCTCTCGTGGGGTAATTTCGCCCTCTCGCTCTACACAACCGGTGCCGACAGCGCGCTGCCCGAGTGGCTCTACGCCCGTATGACCAGCGGTTATCAACCGATGGTTCCCGCAGTCGGCGTCATCAACGTCGGCGTCGCCATCATCCTCGTGATCGCCCTCTTCGCCATTGTCCGCTGGAGCACCCGCAAGTCCCGCCACTCCACCTCGTCGCATTGACCGTCCCGTAGCGGAACGGCCGCGCTGTTTCGTCTAAAAAATCTCCCCATGTCAGCCTCCCTCAAAAACAAATCAGTCATCGTCACCGGTGGCAGCAAAGGCATCGGCAAAGGCATTGCCCGCATCTTCGCGCAACACGGTGCCAAAGTCCTCGTCGTCGCCCGCACCACGTCCGAAGGCGAGGCGACCGTCGCCGAACTCATCGCCGCCGGCGGCACCGTCGCCTTCTGCCAAGCCGATGTCGCGACCCGCGCCGGCGTCGATCACATGGCCGCGACCGCCGTGTCGCTCTACGGCGGCATCGACGTCCTCTGCGCCAACGCCGGGGCCTTCCCCGCGCTCAAGTTCGCCGACATGACTGAAGAGGCGTGGGACGGCATTTTCGCGACCAACGTGAAAAGCATGTTCCTCTCGATCCAAGCGTGCCTCCCGCATCTCAAAAAGAGCACCGCGCCCCGCATCGTCCTCACGTCCTCAATCACCGGCCCGATCACCGGCTTTCCCGGCTGGTCGCACTACGGCGCCACCAAAGCCGCCCAACTTGGTTTCCTCCGCACTGCCGCCATCGAATTCGCCAAGGATAACATCACCATCAACGCCGTCCTTCCCGGCAACATTCTTACCGAAGGCCTGATCGGCATGGGCGCCGACTACATCGCCGCCACCGCCGCCTGCGTCCCGCTCGGCAAACTCGGCACCGTTGAAGACATCGGCCACGCCGCCGCCTTCCTCGCCTCCGCCGAAGCCAACTACATCACCGGCCAAACCATCACCGTGGACGGTGGCCAGATTCTCCCCGAGTCCCCCGCCGCGCTCACCGCCTGAGCAAAATCACCATGAGCTGGCGCACCGCGTATCGATCTTTCTACTACGAAACCATGAACGGGGATGATATCCCCGACATCGTCCTCGACCCGGAGAAAACCGCGCTGCTTGTGATCGACCTTCAAGTCGCCTACCTGCCCGAGGCCACGCCGCCTCACGCCACGCCCGCCGACATCGCCGAGTGGCACCGCTGGGCGCCTTTCCGCGAACGCATGACCGGCACCGTGCTCCCCGCCACGCAACGCCTCCTCGCGCATTTCCGCGGCACCCAACGCGAAGTCCTCTTCGTTCGCATCGCCTGCCTTACCAAGGACGGCCGCGACCGATCCCTCAGTCACGCCCGTCCCGGCTTCAACAACCTCCTCCTCCCGCACATTGGCGCCGATTCCCAAATCCTCCCGCAAGTCGCCCCGCTCGCCGACGAAATCGTCATCACCAAAACCACCGATAGCGCGCTCACCGGCACCAACCTCCGCCTGCTCCTATCCAATCTAGGCATCCGCAATGTCGTCGTCTGCGGCATCTTCACCGACCAGTGCGTCGCCAGCACCGTGCGCTCCCTCGCCGACGAAAGTTTCAACGTGATCGTCGTGGACGACGCCTGCGCCGCCGCGACCGACGAACTCCACCGCGCCGAGCTCACCATCATCAACAACATCTACTGCCAGGTCCTCACCACCGACGAAACGCTTTCAGCCCTCAACCCCGCCTAATTTATGTCAGCCCTCATCGACTCTCTCCTCAATGCAACCAAGGAAGCCGTCCTCGCCGACAGCGCCAAATACTGGAACCCCGACAAGGTCCGCGCCTGGGCCCAACGCGGCACGCCCCTCGTCATCGGCCGTCGCGAAGGCTACCACCTCTACGACATGTCGGGCCACCGCCTGATCGACCTCCACCTCAACGGCGGCACCTACAACCTCGGCCATCGTAACGCCGAGATCATCGCCGAACTCAAAGAGGCCCTCGATCACTTCGACATGGGGAACCACCATTTCCCCGCCATCGGCCGAGCCGCGCTCGCCAAAAAACTCGTCACCACCGCGCCGTCCAACATGCGCTACGCCGTCCTCTCCAGCGGCGGAGGCGAAGCCATCGACATCGGCCTCAAGTGCGCCCGCTACGCAACCAAGCGCCGCAAAATCATCTCCATCGAAAAAGCCTACCACGGCCACACCGGACTCGCCCTCGGCACCGCCGACGGACGCTACGCCGACCAATTCATGAGCGCCGGTCGCCCCGACGAATTCGTCAAGGTTCCCTTCAACGACCTCGCCGCCATGGAGGCCGCGCTCGCCCTCGGCGATGCCGCCTGCGTCATCATGGAAACCATCCCCGCGACCTACGGTTTCCCGCTCCCCGCCGACGGCTACCTCCCCGCCGTCAAAGCCCTCTGCGAAAAATACGGCTCCCTCTACGTCGCCGACGAAGTCCAGACCGGACTCATGCGCTGCGGCTCCGGCAACCTCTGGGGCATCACCGGCTACGGCGTCACGCCCGACATCATTGTCACGAGCAAAGGCCTCAGCGGCGGCCTCTATCCCATCGGCGCCGTCATCACCAACGCCGCCGGCGGCGGCTGGCTCAACGAAGACGGCTGGGGCCATATCTCCACCTTTGGCGGTTCCGAACTCGGCTGCGTCGCCGCCCTAAAGACCCTCGAAATCACCCTCCGCCCCGAGACCATCGCCAACGTGGACGCCATCGCCGCGAAACTCCGTGCCGGCCTCGAGACCATTCAGAAAAAACACGCCTTCTTCACGGGCATCCGCCAGCGCGGTGTGATCTTCGGCCTCGAGTTCAACACGCACCCCGAAGGCGCGAAAATCGTCATGCGCGAACTCTACGCGAAAGGCATCTGGGCGATTTTTTCGCAACTCGACCCGCGCGTCCTCCAATTCAAACCCGGCCTCCTCCTTACGCCCGCCGATTGCGACGAAATCCTGACCCTCACCGAAGCCGGCATCTCCGCCGCCGCATCCAGTTTCTAACTCTGCGACCTCCGTGTCCTCTGCGTTAAAAACTCCGATCACGCCCGCCGCTTTCTCCGCGCTGCCCACGCGCGCCCAGCTCCGACGCGTCGAGCAACTCGCCCGACAGGCGCTCCCGCTCTTCGGACTCCATCCTGCGTCCGCGATCAAGCTTCTCAACTACTCCGAGAACGCCACCTGGCTCATCACGCCGCCGTCCGGTCCGCGGCGCGTCCTCCGCATCAACCGCCCCGGGTATCACCCGCGCAACTACATCGCCACCGAGCTCTCGTGGGTCCGCGCCCTCAAGCGCGATACGTCCATTCTCACCGCCGAGCCGCTGCCTGGACTCGACGGCGAACTCGTCCAACATGTTTGGCACCCCGCCGTTCCTGAGCCTCGTCACTGCGTCCTCATGACATTCGTCGAGGGCACCGAGCCCGACGACACCAACCGCCTCGCTTCCTTCGCCCTCCTCGGCGAAGTCACCGCCCAACTCCACCGCCACGCCGCCGGCTGGAAACCCGATCATCCCATCCTCCGCGAACGCTGGGATTTCGACACCATGGTCGGCCCCTCCGGACACTGGGGCCGCTGGGAAAACGGCCTCGGCATGACGCCCGCCAAAAAGAAACACCTCGCCCGCGTCCTCCCCGTCATCCGCCGCCGCGTCGATAAAATCGGCTACGACCGCGCTCGCTTCGGTCTCATCCACGCCGACCTCCGCGCCGCCAACCTCCTCGTCCACGACGGACAAGTCGCCGTGATCGACTTCGACGACTGCGGACACTCCTGGTTCATCTACGACCTCGCCGCCGCGTTGAGCTTCATCGAAACGCACCCCGACGTCCCCGCCTACATCGATGCGTGGCTGGGCGGCTACACCCGCCAACGCCGCCTCTCGAAACAGGAAATCGCGGAAATCCCCACTTTCATCATGCTCCGCCGCATGCTCCTCGTCGCTTGGATCGGCTCCCACGCCGACACCGCCCAAGCCCAGGCGATGGGCCCTAAATACACGACCGACACCTGCGACCTCGCCGACGCCTACCTTTCCCGCTTTAACTGACGCATGAGTTTCGCGACCACCATCGGCCGCACGCGCCACACCTTCGCCACGCTCGCCGAGTTGCTGGCCAAGGCCACGCCGCACCGTTCCGGCGACGTGCTTGCCGGTGTCGCCGCCGCGTCTGCCGAGGAACGCATCGCCGCCCAGCTCTGCCTCGCCGATGTCCCGCTCGCCCGCTTTCTCGAAGACCTGCTCATTCCCTACGAGGCCGACGAGGTCACCCGCCTCATCATCGACAGCCACGACCGCGCCGCCTTCGCGCCCATCGCCGGCCTGACCGTCGGCCAATTCCGCGACTGGCTCCTCCGCTACGAAACCGATTCGACCGTCCTCACCGCGCTCGCCCCCGGTCTCACGCCTGAAATGGTCGCCGCCGTGTCGAAGCTCATGGGCAACCAGGACCTCATCCTCGTCGCCAAAAAATGCCGCGTCGTCACCGCCTTCCGATCGACCATAGGCCTGCCAGGACGTCTCGCGGTCCGTCTCCAACCCAACCACCCGACCGACGACCCGCAGGGCATCGCCGCCTCGATCCTCGACGGACTCCTCTACGGCTGCGGCGACGCCGTGATCGGCATCAACCCGGCCACCGACAGCGTGCCTGCGATGGAGACGCTTCTCCGTCTCATCGACGAACTCGTCCACCGCTACGAAATCCCCACGCAGTCCTGCATCCTCGCCCACGTGACGACCGCGCTCCAGGCCATGCAACGCGGAGCGCCCGTCGACCTCGTTTTCCAATCCATCACCGGCACCGAGGCGGCCAACAAAAGCTTCGGCATCAACCTCGCGCTACTCGCCGAGGCGCACGCCGCCGCTCTCTCACTCAAACGCGGCACGGTCGGCGACAACTGCATGTATTTCGAAACCGGCCAAGGCTCGTGCCTCTCGGCCGGCGCGCATCACGGACTCGACCAGCAGACCTGCGAAGTTCGCGCTTACGCCGTCGCGCGTCCGTTCAAACCGCTCCTCGTCAACACGGTCGTCGGCTTCATCGGTCCGGAATACCTCTACGACGGAAAACAAATCATCCGCGCCGGCCTCGAAGACCACTGCTGCGGCAAACTCCTCGGCCTACCGATGGGCGTGGATGTGTGTTACACCAACCACGCCGAAGCCGACCAGGACGACATGGACAACCTCCTCACGCTCCTCGGTGTGGCGGGCTGCAACTTCATCATGGGCATCCCCGGCGCCGACGACATCATGCTCGGTTACCAATCTACCTCATTTCACGACAGCCACTATCTCCGCCAAGTTCTCGGCCTAAAACCCGCCCCTGAGTTCGAGCAATGGCTCGAAAAAATGCGCATCGCGAGCGACGGCCGCCGCCTTCTCCCCGTCACCGGCCAGCATGCACTGCTCGCCAGCGCGAAGATCTCAGCGTAACCCCTTTTCTTTGGCGTTGTTGAATCCCTCGCGCCCTTCGTTTCGACAACGCTGGGGCTGCATCTCAGGTCAGCCCTAAAGAGGTGAATCGCGGATTCCGCGTGTGCTGGTCATAGGCCCGCCACGCAGCCGTTCGAATACAGCGCTTCACCCGGTCTTATCGTCTTGATTGCTATGCTTTAAAAGGGTTGCGCCCCGATGGGTGCTTACGGCCTGCTGATACTTTGGCAACTTCGTCGCATAACCCTACACAGTAAACTCCCCATGCATTGGCTCGACTGGCTCATCGTAATCGTTCCTGTGGTTTTGATTCTCTGGCTCGCGGTGTATTCGAAAAAATACGTGCGCGGTGTGGTGGACTTCCTCGCCGCCGGTCGCGTGGCCGGCCGCTACGTGCTCTCGGCGGGTGACATGACTTCCGGCCTCGGCGTCATCGCCTTGGTCGCGCTGGTCGAATCGAAATATCAGGTCGGCTACGCGCTCTCGTTTTGGGAATACCTGACGATCCCCGTGGGCATTGCCATGAGTCTGACCGGTTACTGCGTCTATCGTTTCCGCGCGACGCGCTCCCTTTCGATCGGCCAGTTCCTCGAGATGCGTTACAACCGCAAATTCCGCATCGTGGCGGCCTCGTTGCGCACGCTTTCGGAAATGCTGACCAACGCGATCGGCCCGGCCATCGCGGCCAACTTCTTCATCTATTTCCTCGGCCTGCCGCACAAGATCATGATCTTCGGTCTGGCGCTGCCGATGTTCGCCCTGCTCGTGGGTGCGTCTCTGGTTCTGTGCATGTTGGTCATCTGGCCGGGTGGCCGCATCTCGCTGCTGATCACCGATGCCTTCCAGGGCCTCATCAGCTACCCGATTTTCGTCATCATCGCCGGTTACATCTTCCTTCATTTCGGGTGGCACGACACCATCGCCCCGGTGATGATGGACCGCGTTGACGGTGAGAATTTCATCAACCCCTTCGACATCGAGAAACTGAGGGACTTTAACATCTTCGCCCTCGTCGTGACGATCATGGGCAACATCCTTAACCGGGCCAGTTGGATCGGCAACGACACATCCAACTGCGGTCGCACCCCGCACGAGCAAAAGATGGCCGGCATTCTCGGCACCTGGCGCACCCTTTACTCCAACCTCATGCTGCTGCTGGTCGCGGTCATGATCATCACGCTGATGACGCACCGGAGCTTTTCCAACCAGGCGCACGAAATCCGGCAGCAGCTGACGCAGCAAGTCGCGGCTGAAGCGGTCGTTGATCCCGCGTTGCGCGCCCGGCTCGACGCCAACATCGCGGCGCTCCCGGTGGCCCAGCACCAAATCGGTGTGGATGCGCCGCTTTCACGCCAGGACAATATCGACACGCCTTATCTCCAGACCGCCCGCGAGACGCTGGGCAACACGCCCGAGGGCAACGTCCAGTTCCAGAAATTCCGCACGCTCTACCAGCAGATGATGCTGCCGGTCGCCATCAAGAACCTGCTCCCCGTCGGTCTCATGGGGCTCTTCTGTTTGCTCATGATCATGCTGATGTTGTCCACCGACGACTCCCGCGTGTTCAACGCCTCCTCGACGATCATTCAGGACATCGTGATGCCGCTGCGCAAAAAAGGATTCACTCCGGAGCAGCACCTCCTCGCCCTGCGCCTCTGCTCCACCTCCGTGTGCGTTTTCTTCTTCGTGGTGTCGCTGTTCTTCGTCCAGCTCGACTACATCAACATGTTCACGACGATCATGACCGGCATGTGGCTGGGCGGTGCCGGCCCGATCATGATCTTCGGTCTCTACAGCCGCTTCGGCACGACGACAGGCGCGTTCTGTTCACTGATTTTTGGCTCCGGCCTCTCGATCGGCGGCCTCATCGTTCAGCGCACCTGGGCGTCCAACCTTTACCCTTGGCTCCACGGTCAGGGCTGGGATGTGCCGTTCGGTCGCTTCCTTGAAACGGTTTCCTCTCCGTTTCATCCTTACGTCGTCTGGCAGATGGACGCGGTTAAATTCCCCATCAATTCCTACGAGCTCTACTTCATGTCGATGATCACCGGTATCGTAGCCTACGTCGTCGGATCACTGCTCACCTACAAGACTCCTTACAACCTCGACCGCCTGCTTCATCGCGGCATTTACGATGTCGAAGGTCAGGCCAAACCGGCGTTCAAGTGGACGCCTGGTAACGTGGCCAAGGCCCTTGTCGGCATCACCCCGGAATATACACGCGGCGACAAAATCATCGCCTGGTCAGTGGTCGGCTACGCCATCGTTTACAAGTTCGGCCTCTGCTTCGTCGCCGTGCTAATCTGGAACATGATCTCGCCCTGGCCGACGGAGTGGTGGAGCACCTACTTCTTCATCACGAGCCTGTGTGTCACCGGTGTGGTCGGTATCGTCTCCACCTTCTGGTTCCTGATCGGCGGCATCATCGATATGAAGCGCCTCTTCAAGGATCTGGAGGCCCGCGTGGACAACCCCCTCGACAACGGTCAGGTGGACGGACACGTGTCCGTCGCCGACAAGGCCATCTTCGAGGAACGCACCCACGAGAAACAGGACTGATCGCCCGCGCCGTTCCTGCGCACGCATGGTGTGCGCAGGACTCTGGTCTCAGCTGATGATCAGCAGGCGCGGTGGCTGTCCGGGATGTTGCACCGGTGCGCGATGCACGCACGGCGGCACCGGGCTGCCGGGCCAGTCAGTCGTGATGCGCCACAGGTTACCCAACCCGAAGGTATACGCCTCTGTCCCGGGTTTCGCGACGTAGTGCAGGTCGTAGAAATTCTCATTCAAGAACACTTCGAAGCCTGCGTCATCCGCGCCGCCGTATTCCTTTAAAAGCTTCGCGCGCGTCTCGGGCACATCGGCGCAGCGAACGGCGTCCTCGGGGCGCAGGCCTTCGGACGACGACACCGTGTAGCTGCACAGAAAGGTGTAAGCCTCCACATTCGCACTGTCCGCGTGATACGAATACACATCGGTCGGCACCGGTCCGGCTTCGTCGTCCTTCGGGTAACCGGGAATGCAGTTCAACTCCGGCGCGAGTTCGTGTTCGCGCAACAAGCGCAGATCCTCGATCAGGACCGCGCGCGCGATTTGTCCGTCCGGGCTCAACGTGAGCGCACGCAGATCGTCTTCGTCGATGCTGGTGATCTCCTCGACCGGTCCAAGTTGATCGACGATCTCCTGAAAATTTCCCGCGAGCGTGCGCGGCCAGCAGAGCGCGTTGACGCCTGCGGTGAACGGAGTGGAAACGAGTTCTTCAAAGCTGCCGACCACCTGGATGCAGTGAGTGCCCGGAGGCGGAGTGAACGATCTCGTCATAGTAGGGATGTTTGGTCTTCGAGATGCTCCCCGAGGGCAAGCCGCTACTCGCACCGTCTCTGTTCGCGGGCACAAAAAAAGAGCCGTCGAAAGACGGCTCTTGGAGTGGCGGTGAATCGACAGCTCAGGTCTTCATGATATGACGACCGGCGGGACGCTTGGCAATGGGGCCTTTGCCGCCGGGAGATTTGGCGGCGCGTTTCTTGGCGGCAGTCATACGACCGCCTCTGCTTTTTTTAGCCATGATGTTTTAACGTGGGTTGAGGGTGACTCTGGCACGAATATCTTTCGGCCCACAGTATGCCTGTTCCGGCGAGGTTGGTCTATGGGGCGGAATCCGACATCAAGGGTGGGGGAGCCTCTCTGCACCCATCCTGTGTAGTTGATTTCAACTACGCTGTTTAAGCCTTCGGCGGGAGTCGTCCGCGGCGGCGAAAACGGTGGGCCGCCGCCGCCAAACCGCAGCCCAGACCGAAGAACGAGGCCACGGATGCCGGCTCCGGCACGGCGACGAGGGAGTAACCATCGGTCAGCATCGTCGACTGGATGGTCGGGAAGTAAGCGTTTAAGTTGGTGTCATAAGCCACGGTGGGATCAGGCAGCTTGTTCACATAGCTGTGGACCGAGGCCAGCAGCAAGGTGCCGCCATCCACCACAAAGGTGGGCGATGTCGAATCGCCGCTCTGGGGCATGGCTTCGCCGGTGATGGAGTCGTAATCGTAGACGAGAAAACCGGTCGCGGAGTCGACTGTGTTCGTGCCGAGAAGTCCGCCGCGGCCGCCGACCAGCAGTGAATCGCCGGCCATCGATTGATTGTCACCAAAGGCGACCGAGAAGGCGTGGATGCCGTTGTCGGCTGCGATCGGCGCAGTGAGTGTGCCGAGTGTAAGGTCGCCGCCCATCAGCGTCTGCGAGGCCACGGTTGCCTGCACGACCAAGCCTGCTGCGTTTATGAAATATATGGTTTGTCCGACGCCGGTGTGTGCGTGATTGGCCTGCACAAAATGCAGCGGCGAAATGAGTGAAACCGCCCACCCGCCGTCGTCCCAGCCCCAGCCGCTGAGATCATAGCCTGCGCCGATGAAACTCGTATCCGTGTTAAGGGTCGCGCTCGTCGTGGAGAACGAACTGAAACGGTTATAGGCTGCAGGATTGATGTCGTAATCGTAAAGGCGCAGCGAAGCCGGCGCGATCGTCCCGGCCAGCCCGAACCCCAAAAACGCAAAAATAACTTTCTTCATTCTGCCCTTCCATCGGTCCATTTCCGAAGGAGTTGAGCTGATTGAGGAACACACCCCGGTGGCGCGGGGGATTTTCCGACTCGTCATAATGGCGGTTCCCGACCTCGCTTTTGGCATGAGTCACCCCGTTTCAGACGAACAGATTGCGACCTTGTCGGCGTGTATTTTCCAAGGCCGAAAAATCGAAGCCATCAAGCTCTACCGTGAGATGACGGGTTTGGGGCTGAAGGAGTCCAAGGACGCCGTCGACGAGCTCGAGGCATCGCTGCGCGGGTCGTCGCCGGATAAGTTCACCGCCGGTCCGCAGGCCCAGGGTTGTTTGGGCGTGATCGTCGTCGGTTTGCTCTGTGGCGCGGGCCTGGCCGGATATTGGCTGGCCTGAGAAGAGAGAAAGGCACGGTTCCTGCCTTGGCGTTATCATGGAAAACACCGATGACGCCGTAATCGTTCCCGCAGCCGATACCGGCCGCGATCCGTGGGTGGGCCTGCGCCGGTATACCTCGGCGCGAATCGCGCTGGGCCGCACCGGCGGGAGCCAGCGCATGCAGACGGTGCTCGATTTCCGCCTTTCGCACGCGCGTGCGCGGGATGCGGTCATGGCGCCTTTTGATCGTGAAGGCATTGCCGGGCGTTTCGTCAAAGCCGGCTTCGACACGCAGCGTGTTGTCACCGCGGTGACCGACAAAAAAACCTATCTCGTGCGCCCCGATCTAGGGCGACGGTTGGCGGATACGTCGCGGTCTGAACTGCAATCGCTCGCGCCTGCGTGGGGACAACGAGATCTCGTGATCATCGTTTCCGACGGACTCGCGGCGCAGGCCGCGGAACGCCATGCGGTTGAGACGGTGACGTTGCTGGCCGGTCAACTCAGGGCGGCGGGCTGGACGATTTACCCGATTCTGCTGGCTCCTTATGGCCGCGTAAAATTGCAGGACGAGGTGGGCGAGCTGCTCGGCGCGCGTCATGCGCTCATGCTCCTCGGCGAACGCCCCGGACTCGGCATGCCGGACAGCCTCGGAGCCTACCTGACGCATCATCCGTGCGCGACGTGCACCGATGCGGATCGCAATTGCGTCTCGAACATCCGGCCCGAGGGCCTTCCGCCGCTGGCCGCGGCGCGCAAACTCGCCCATTTGTTAATCGAATCAGCCCGACTCGGCGTGAGCGGCGTGGCGCTCAAGGATACGGAGACGATGAGCCGACTCGACGAGTAGGATTTGCTTACTTGCCTCGGGCGCGGCGCAGGTTGTCGCAGACGATGGCGGCGGCGACACCGGCGTTGAGGGATTCGGCGCTGCCATATTTCGGGATGGTGATAAAACGCGTGACCACTGCGCGGACGGCCGGCGAGAGGCCTCGGCCTTCGCTGCCGATCACGACGACGGCGTTGGTGATGGACGGCAACGTGTGCACATCATCTCCGCCCAGATCGCAGCCGAGCACCGGCACGCAGTCGTCACTGAGCGCGGACGGCAGGTTCACGGTGAATGTTTTGACGCGCACAAAGGAGCCCATGCTGGCGTTGATCACCTTCTGTGAAAACAGGTCGGCGCAGTCCGGTGAGAGCAACACACGGTCAAAGGCGAACCAGTCGGCGATGCGCAGGAGCGTGCCGACATTGCCCGGATCTTGAATGCCATCGAGGGCGAGGGTCAGTCCGTTGCCAAGCGCGCCAGCGGGCAGCGCGGCGGATTCGATACGACCCACGGCGAACACGGCGGACGGAGTGGGAAAATGACTGATGCGGGCCATCTCGTCGGTGGTTACCTCGATGCGTTTTACGCTGGCGGGACCATCCCAGGCAGCGGTGGCATAGAGTTCGGCGAAGGCGACACCGGCGGCGAGGAGTTCGCTGACGACCTTGGGGTTTTCGACCACGTAGAGGCCCTCAAGCTCGCGGTTCTTTTTTTCGCGGAGCGCGCGCAGGCGGGAAAGTTGGGCCTTGGTCAACATGGCGGCGAGCAAGAGCACGCGGGCGGGGAAAGGCAATTTCGCGCCCGCACTTTTTCTTTTTGCTCCGCGTCGGGCGGGCTGCGATGCAAGAGGTCACGGCCATTCCGGCCCGACTATTTCCATGAACGCCCAGACTTTTTTTCGCACCATTGGATTTTTGATCATCCTCTTTCTCGTCGTCTATGTGAGCATCGAGAATACGCAGATCATCGACTTCCGCTTTTCGATGCTGGCGGACAAACCGCTGCGTTCCTCGGCGGCCATCATCTATTTCGCCATGTTCGCCGTCGGCGTGATCGGTGGAACCTTGCTGCACAATTCCGGAGGCAAGTCCGGCGGCCGCAGCAGCGAGGGTGGCAGCAAGCGGAAGTAAGCGCCCGGTCAGGCGCGGCTCCGTTCGCGAAAGTGTTTCGGGGTGAGCTTGGTCGCTGCTTTGAAAGCGTGGCAAAAGTGCGCGGCATCGACGTAGCCGCACGCGGCGGCGATCTCCTTCACGTTCAACGCATCTTCTTTCAAGAGCACCTTGGCCCGGGCCAGGCGGGCATTTTGGAGGAAGCGGCGCGGGGTTTCTCCCTGATGGCGGCGAAACAACAGGGCAAAGTGCGAGGAGCTCAACGAGTGATAGTGCGCGAGGTCACGGATGCGCATCGGCTGCGCGAGATTCGAGCAAAGCGTGAGGGCGGCGGAGCGCATCAGCTGGGTGGCGCGCAGCGTTTTCGGTGCGCGACTGGCCTTGATGGCTTCACCGGCGGGACGGAGACGGCACAGCAGAATCAAGATCTCGCGCAAGGCGAGTTCGGCGCGTTCAGCGTGGGCGAGCGCGTCGCTTTGCCGCTCGGCGAACACGGTTTCAAACAGACGCTTGAGCTCCACATTGTATTCACCGGAAGCGAGCGGCACGCGCAGAGGCCCGGGTATTTCGGCGATCTCATCACCAAAATCGAAACCGATCCAACCGATGCGCGCACTCGCGCCGGCAGGTGTCTTTTCGTAATGCTTGGTGCCGGCGGGCACGAACAACAGATCTCCGGCGTGGAGCCGTTCGCGCTTGGTGCCTAGCTGCCAGTTGCAGTCTCCCTCCAGTAAAAATCCTATCTCGTGAAACGAATGGGTGTGCTCCCAGTAACGCAGGCTGCGCTTCGATGCACGGGGCATGATCATGGCGAGCTGGATGCGGGGCCGGTGCTGCCAAAGTTGTAGATTAGCCATCTATACCTATAAAAATTGGATAATATCCTGATTAACTACAATAGAAGACCGGTATCCGATCTTGGCATGCGCCGGCCTGCGGGGCACGCTGACCATGCTTTCAACCCCTTATGAATTCTCCTTCCTCGCCCCTTCGCTGGGGTATTCTGAGCACCGGACGTATCGCCGGTGTGTTTGCCCAGGGTGTCGCGTTGTCCGCCAGCGGTCGCGTGGTCGCGGTCGGCAGCCGGTCACTCGAATCTGCTCAAAAATTTGCCGCCGCGCAGGGCATCGCCCGTGCGCATGGCAGTTACGAAGAACTCCTCGCCGATCCTGAAGTCGATGCGGTGTATGTGGCCACGCCGCACCCGCAGCATGCGGAGTGGGTGATCAAGGCGGCCGAGGCCGGGAAGCACATCCTCTGTGAAAAACCGATGGGCCTGAATCACGCCGAAGCGATGGTGATGGTGCAGGCGGCGCGCGATCACGGGGTCGTGCTCATGGAGGCGTTTATGTATCGTTGTCATCCGCAGACGGCGAAGATTGCCGAGCTCGTTCGTTCCGGTGCGCTGGGCACGGTCGGGCTGGTGCAGGCGACGTTCAGTTTTAAAACCGACTACAACGCCACGTCGCGCCTGTGGGCCAACGATGCCGGCGGCGGTGGCATTCTGGATGTGGGTTGTTACGCGGTGTCGATGGCGCGGCTGGTGGCCGGTGCGGCCTCGCAAAAGCCGTTTCTAGATCCGGTCGCCGTGACCGGCGCGGGCGTGCTGCATCCCGAGAGCAGGGCTGACATGTATACGGCGGCGACCCTGACGTTTGAAAACAATGTGATCGCGCAGGTTTCCGCCGGCGTGGGGCTCAATCAAGACAACGTCGTTCGCATCTATGGTTCGGCTGGATGGCTGCATGTGCCCTCTCCCTGGGTGATGAATCGCGAAGGCGGTTCGTCGAAATTAATTTTGCACAAGGCCGGTGCGCCCGCACCGGAGGAAGTCGTGATCGAGGGCGGACCGCTTTACGCGCTCGAAGCCGATGCCTTTGCGGCTGCGGTGCGCGCGGGTTTGCGGGATGTGCCGCAGATGAGCACCGATGATACGCTGGGCAATCTGGCCACGCTGGACCAGTGGCGCGCGGCGATTGGACTGACCTACGAAGCGGAAAAGCCGGCCGCCTACACGCACACGATCGCGCGCCGCACGTTGCGACGTCGTGAGTCGGCGCCGATGACGTATGCAACGATTCCGGGAGTGGCGCTGCCCGTGTCGCGTCTCGTGATGGGCTGCGACAACCAGCGCACGATGCCGCATGCCGCGGCGATGTGGGACGATTTTTTCGAGCGTGGCGGCAACACCTTCGACACGGCGTGGCTGTATGGTGGCGGCCTGCAGGAGCGCCTGCTCGGCCAGTGGATGAAGAACCGCGGACTGCGTGACGACGTCGTCGTGATCGCCAAGGGCGGACACACGCCGCACTGCACGCCGGAAGGTATCACGCGGCAGTTGCACGAATCGCTCGAACGACTGCAAACCGGGCGGGTGGATGTTTACATGATGCACCGAGACAATCCCGAGGTGCCGGTGGGCGAGCTGGTCGATGTGCTCAACGAGCATGTCAGCGCGGGACGCATCGGGATCTTTGGCGGTTCCAACTGGAGCATCGAGCGGACGGCCGCGGCGAATCGTTACGCGAAGCGCAAGGGCCTTCAGGGCTTCGGCGTGCTCTCCAATAATTTCTCGCTGGCCCGGATGGTCGAGGCGCCGTGGGGCGGTTGCATCTCGTCGAGTGACGAGGCTTCGCGCAAGTGGCTCAAGAAAACTCAACTCCCGCTTTTCGCGTGGTCGAGTCAGGCGCGCGGGTTTTTTACGGACCGTGCGGGGCGGGATAAAACGTCCGATGCGGAATTGGTGCGCTGCTGGTATTCCGAGGACAACTTTGCGCGCCGCGAGCGTGCGGTCGCGCTGGCGGCGAAGAAAGGCGTGTCGCCCATCGCCATCGCGGCGGCCTATGTGTTGCACCAGCCGTTTCCGACCTTCGCATTGATCGGGCCGCGGGTCATCGCGGAGACGGTAAACTCCCTCGACTGCCTCGGCATGAAGCTCTCCCGCCAGGAAGTCGCTTGGCTCAATCTGGAGCGCGAAAAACTCTGACGGGCTCATCTCGTTGCCACGCAAATCTTGCCGAGGGGCCGGATGGAGGTTAGCCCTCGCGGTGCATGAAACGTCTTTCCGTTCCCTGTCTTCTGCTCGGCTTTCTGGCGATGTTCGCCTCGCCCGTGTGGGCTGCTACCACGGCGACGGCTCCCGAGCCTGCGCCGGCTGCCGATAAATCCCCGGTGGGCGCGATCAGCAAGACGGTCGCGACCATCACGGGCATCGCCATTTCGCCGCTGCTCGGCACGGGCGCGCTTGGCCTCTACGAAAACTGGCAGGCCAAAACCCCCGAGGCGAAAGCGAAGCTGCCGTGGTATGCGCAGTGGTCCTTCATCCTGCCGGCGCTCGCCATCGTCGGTCTTTGCGCTGCGAAAGACTCCCTCGGCGCGATGTTGCCGCCCGGCATGAAGAAGCCGCTCGATGTGTTGGAGACGATTGAGAACAAGGCAACCGGCCTCGTGGCCGCGGGCGCGGTGGTGCCGCTCACGATGAGCGCGATGTCCAAGATGATTATCGCACAGGCGCCGGCTTCGCCGGTGATCGAGTCCACGGGACTGGCCGCGATCCACATCGCGGCGATCGACAGCTCGTGGTTCCTGAGCGTGCTCACGATTCCCTTCGGCATCGCGATGTTTGCGCTCGTGTGGATGGCTTCGCATGCGATCAACGCGCTCATCCTGCTCAGCCCGTGGGGCGCGATCGATGCGGCGCTTAAAGGTGCGCGCACTGCGTTGCTCGGCCTCGTGACCATCACGGCAACGATGAGCCCGTGGATCAGCCTCGCGCTGTCACTGATCATTATTCTGGTCGCCTACCTGATCGCCGGCTGGGCGTTTCGCCTGACGATTTTCGGCACGATTTTCTCGTGGGAGTTTTTCACGCTGCGCAAACGCCGGTTCACTCCGGCCGAGCGCGAGAACAAGCTGTTCTCCAGCACGCAACTCGTGAAGCAGGGCGTGCCGATGCGCACCTACGGCCGGTTGATCAACGAGCCGGAGAACGGCCGCCTGACCTTTGCTTACAAACCCTGGATGGTGCTACCCGAGAAAACCATCACTGTGACCCTCGCGACGCCATCGGTGGGCAAGGGCTTGTTTTTCTCCACGATCCGCGATGCGGAACGCACGTCGTTCATTTTGCCTCCGCGTTATCGCGGACACGAAGAGGCGATGGTTCACATCTATCGCATCGACGGCGGGGTGCAGGATGCCGGTCTGTTGAAGGCCTGGGGCACGTTGCGCGAACTCTTTGGCGGCAGTGCGGCCAAGGCGCAGGTGACGTAAGCGGTAGGGTGGAATCGGATACGCCTGGACCGCTGGTAACCTAACCTAGGGAGTTTTCCTGTTGGTTGACCTCGTGTTGCGACTTGAAGTCGCGATGCGTCATCGGCAAACCACATGCACTTTACGCATGCCCGACCAAACCTGGATTGCCGTTAACCAAGAACAGAAGGGCCCGTTCAGCGCGGATGAGTTGCGCGCCAAAATGGCGGCAGCGGAGATCAACGGGCTCACGCTTTACTGGCAGGAGGGCATGTCGGGCTGGCGTGAATTGCGGGAATGGCAGGAGGTTTTTTCATCGGCGCCTGCGCAAGCGGCCGCAACGACGACCCCGACATTCCGTGCCTCCGCCGCGAAGTCGTTTTCATCGCGGAGTGACGATGTGATTATCCGCGAGGAGCACATCAAGCACGAGGCGGCTCTACGCTCGGTGGGCACGCTTTATTATATCGGCGGAGTGTTGATCGTGTTCGCTTGTGTGGCGGCTTTCACGGGACGGGTCCCCGAGAAAAATGCCCACTTGGGCCCTGTGGTTCAGACGATTATGGCAGCGTTTGCGGTGATCGCTTTTGTCATGGGCCGCATGTTTCGAAAACTTACGCCGTCCGTTAAAGTTCCCGGGACAGTGATGGCGGTGATCGGGTTGATCAATTTCCCCATCGGCACGCTGATCAACGCCTACATCCTTTATCTGATCCATTCCGCGAAGGGAAAGGTGGTGCTATCTCCGGAATACAAGGACATCATCGCGGCGACGCCGCAGATCAAATACAAGACCAGCATCATCGTGAAAATATGCGTGGTCTTGTTGATCTTGATGCTCCTGTTGGCGGTCGTGGGCACCGCGATTTCAGGCTATCGCAAGGGTTGATTTTTATGACGAAATTCAAGGTGGGCGGCGTGATTGCGGCCACGGGTTTGGCGGCTGCGATGATGACCATGCTGTCGGGTTGCGACGGACGTGAGCGGGTCGACCCCGAGGTGACACGCGCGCGCGGCCAGTATTTGGTGGAGAAGGTCGGCATGTGCGCCGACTGCCATTCGGCGCGCGGTCCGGGGGGAATGTTTGATCTGGGTCAATGGCTGCAAGGTGCGCCGCTGGGTTTTTCGCCGACCGTGCCGATGCCGGCTTGGGCGGGATATGCGCCCGGCATCGCGGGCTTGCACAATTACACCGATGCGCAGGCGATCGCGTTGCTCACCGAGGGGAAAACGCTGAATGGACAACCGCTGCGTCCGCCGATGCCCGCGTATCGTTTCAACCGCGAGGATGCCGAGGCGATCGTGGTTTACCTGCGCTCGCTCAATTAAGCGGTGCAGTGAGCCGGATCATTTCGCGAACTCGCGGGGGCCGGATTTGACCTTGGTCTCAAAAGGCACGCCCCAGAGCGCGGGCGTTTTTTGAATGCCGGTCTCGGCTTCGGGTGCGAGGTGTTTGTAGAGATCGTCGGAGCGCAGGCTGCATTGGAGCCGACGTTGGCCGGAGGAATCGATTTTGGGATTCACCACGAGGACCGAGCCGGTAAAGGGAGGCGCGGTCTTGATGGCTTGGGCCTGTTTGCGGGCCTCGCGATAATCGAGGGAGCGATCCTTGATGACGGCGTCGAGTTTTTCGAGATCGGCGCGGGTGACAGGTCCCCAGAGTTTCCGCCAGGCATCCGGCTCGATGCGCGGAGCGACGATGTTCACGAAACGCTTTTCATCTCCGTCCTGGACCCAGTAGCCGATCACGAGGATGAACGGCTCGGCGATGTCGTATTGTCGCAACGCGTCGCCGAGATCCACGGGCGTGCGGTATTTGGCGGCCTTCGGATTCACCGGGACGCCGCCGTGGCGCAGGTTGATGGCGGCGGGGATGTCCCACTTCTGCGTATAGCCGGGCGGCACATAGCCGTCGAAAAACGTGTCGCGTATCCAAGTTTCAAACACGAGACCGTGTTGTTGCACCTCTTGGGCACGAACCTGCGGGCCCAGCAGGACGGCTGTTAAAAAAATCAGGCGGGTAAACAAACCGCTACGATGCATGGGCTTATGATGACGGGGTGAGATGCGTTGGCAAGTTTCGGTTGGCCACGTCCGGTGGGGCGTGCAAGGGTCGCGGCGTTCGTCTTTTTAATGAACGCATCTCCCTTCCGGCGGTTTCTTGCCCTGACCATACCCCAACGCGGGCCCATTATCCTGGGCGTCCTGCTCATCCTTGCGGCGACGCTGCTGATGCTGCCGGCGCCCTGGATACTTAAGCTGATCATCGATGACGCGCTGCCGGGGAAGAACATGGAGCTGATGGTGAAGCTCCTGGCCGCCTTCACCGGGCTTTTTATGCTGCGGGCGTGGCTGACGCTCGTGCGCAATCGCATCCTCCAATTCGCGGCGATGCGATTGGTCTGTGACATCCGCATCAAGCTGTTCGCCCACTTGCAAAGCCTCTCACTGCGTTACTTCGATACCAACCAAACGGGCCGCACCATCGGCCGCATCACGCAAGACACCAACGAAGTCTATGCGCTCACCAACGGGTTTCTGATCACGGTGATCGCGGATTCGGTTACCGTTGTTTGCGTGCTTGGGTTCCTGTTTTGGATTGAGTGGCACCTCGCGCTGGCGGTGACCGCGGTGCTGCCGCTGTTCGTCTTCAATTATCTCCACCACCGGAAACGCATGCGGCAGGAGAGCCGCGCGCACCGCGACAACTGGGACAAAGTGATGGGCTTTCTCAATGAGCGTGTCGCCGCCGCCCGCGTGGTGAAGTCGTTCGCAAAAGAGCAGGATGAAATCTCGTCGTTCGCCGGCGGCATCAATGCGGATTATTTCAATTTTTCGCGCATCGTCATGCGCAACACCAAGCTCTCGGTGGTGGCGGACCTGCTCGGCTCGCTCGGCGCGCTGGTGGTGCTGGCGTATGGCGGCTGGATGGTGATGCAGGGCCAGATGGAGGTCGGCACGTTGGTGGCGTTCAACGCCTACATCACGTTCATCTTTCCTCCGATCGTGCGCTTCGTGGATCTGAGTGCGATTTTCCAGCGCGCCAACACCGGCTTGGAAAATATCTTCACGATGCTCGATACGAAGCCCGAGGTGGCGGATGCCGCGGATGCCAAGGCGTTGCCGGCGCTGCGGGGTGAACTCGAGTTTCGTGATGTGGGCTTCGACTATGATCTCGAGATGCCGGGCAAGGGCCGCCCGCGCACGTTGTCGAATGTCAGCTTCAACATTCCCGCCGGGAAGATCGTGGCGATCGTCGGGCCGAGCGGCTCGGGCAAAAGCACGATCATCAACCTCATCGCGCGCTTCTATGACGTGGCTTCGGGCGCCGTGCTGGTGGACGGCCATGATATCCGCACGGTGACCACGGACTCGCTCCGCAAGCAGATCGGCATCGTGTTGCAGGAGAGCGTGCTCTTTTCCGGCACGTTGGAGGACAATATCAAATACGGCCGCCCCGATGCCACGCGTGAGCAAATCCTCGACGCAGCCAACGCGGCGAATGCCCACGAGTTCATCACCAAGTTGCCCGACGGATATGCGACCGTGGTCGGCGAACGCGGTTCAAAACTGTCCGGCGGCCAGCGTCAGCGCATCGCCATCGCGCGTGCGATTTTGAAGGATCCGCGCATCCTCATTTTTGACGAGGCGACCAGTGCGCTCGATACGCAGTCGGAGCGGTTGATCCAGCAGGCGATGGAACGTCTCATGCAGAACCGCACGAGCTTCATCATCGCGCATCGTCTCTCCACGATTCAGAACGCCGACATCATCCTGGTGATGGATCAAGGTCGTCTCGCGGAGATGGGCACGCATGCCGAGTTGCTGACGAAGGACGGGCTCTACTCGCGACTGCACGCGCTGCAGTTCAAAGATCCGGCTTGATCAAAAATACGGGATCGTGGCTCCGCGGCGTGCGCGGTTATTTTGCCACCCGATAACGCATGATCCCGCTGCCGGGGCCTTCCGAGGACACGTAGATGGTGCGGTTGTCGGCGCCGAAGCACACGCCCTCGGCCTGAGCGAGTCCGTGCGGAGCCAGCACGACGGGCGGGCGCAAGAGGGCATCCTTCCACGGCTCGTTGTCCTTGCGCGGAAACACCATGACATCGCCATAACTCACGATGACCGCGGCCGAGCCGTCGGAGGCGAAGTCCATGCCGGTGGGTTGTGCGCGGAAGCGGCCCGATGGAATGGGCAGCATGCGTTGACCTGACGTGGGCTGGGGAATGGAAGCGTTGGGGAACTGCGCCACGGGCATCGCGGCGGGCACGACGCCATCGGCCGGCAGTCGCAGCGGCAGCGTGTAAAGGCCGTGAGGTGAGGTGCGTTTGGCGAGGAGATAAACCAGACCGGCGCGCGCATCAACGGCCACGGCTTCGACATCGCGCGGACCATCGAGGTAGCGCACGGGAATTTTCCAGGCGACCGTGGCGATGGTTTCGTGAACGGGTGAAAGATCCGCGGTCTCCGGCTCGGCCACGATGTAGAGTGCGCAATCGTTGCGCAGGCCGGTGTTGTCGCCGGTGTCGGCGACGAGCAGCCAGGAGCGTCCGTCGAGTTCGAACGAGGCAATGTCCTCCCAGTCGCGGTTGGTTGCGCCGGTGAGCCGCAGATCGCCGCGCCGCGCGCCGCCGGGTTCGACGGCGTAGAGCACGGGCTGGCCGCCGCTGTCGTTATGAGTCCAGAGCACGCGCGGGTCGTGGTGCGACGCGGCGATCCCGCTGCTTTCGCGCATCGCGAGCGGCATGGTGCCGGTGCGTTGAGGCGCGTCGTAGGCGGCGGGCTGCGCGCACGCGGTCAGCAGGAAAACGCAAGACAGCAGACCGAGGAACGAAGACGGAGAGCGGAATCCCGAAACCAAAGACCTGAAATCTGAAGCCTGAAGGCGGGACAACGACGGCCGGTGAGCGCGCACGGATTTTAGTAACCCGACGTGGCGGCGGCGGTGGCGGCACCGTTGAATTCGGCGAGGATGGCGGCGGCGTTGGACGTGCCGAGACGGGTTGCGCCGGCGTCGATCATCGCGCGGGCGTCGGCGAGGGTCTTGATGCCGCCGGAGGCTTTCAGCGCGATCTTGGTTTTGCGCGCGGCGGCCCAGGCGGCGATGTCGGCGACCTGCGCGCCGGCGGTGCCG
This sequence comes from Rariglobus hedericola, assembly GCF_007559335.1. Classification (NCBI taxonomy): domain Bacteria; kingdom Pseudomonadati; phylum Verrucomicrobiota; class Opitutia; order Opitutales; family Opitutaceae; genus Rariglobus; species Rariglobus hedericola. Next base: position 12,716 of record NZ_VMBG01000003.1, on the reverse strand, counting down.
AAGCCGGTCGATGTCTTGATGAAATCAGCACCGGCGACCTCGCAGATTTCGAGCGCGCGGAGTTTTTGCGCGGCATCAAGGAAGCAGGTTTCGACGATGACCTTGATGAGCTGGCCTTGATCGTGGGCGAGCTGCGTGAGGCGCGTGACTTCGGCGGCGACCTCGGCGAGATGACCGGCGCGGAGCGCGGGGTAGTTCATCACGATATCGACCTCGTGCGCGCCGGCGAGATGGGCGGTGGTGATTTCGGCGGCCTTGGCATCGGTGGCAAAACGGCCGCTGGGAAATCCGATCACGGTGCCGATGCGTGCGCCGGTGCCGGCGAGGATGCGGGCAGCGAGTGGCACGCTGGCGGGATAAATCATCACGCAGGCGAAACGGTGTTGCGCGGCTTCGCGGGCGAGCTGCTCGATGTCCGCCTCGGAGGCGTCAAGACGGAGGTTGGTGGAGTCGAGATACGAGGCGAGTTGGACGGACGTGAGCGACATGATGAACTCACGCTATCCTCCGTCCCTGAGAGGTGAAATCACAAAAACGTCCGCCACCCACCAACCTGTGGTGTTAGCTATTGGCGGGAACGCGGGGCGGGTTTTCCGGTGTGTCGGACGGCGGAGCAGCGACTTCAGCGGCGGGACGCCAGGCGAGCCAGCCGATCAGGCCGAGTCCGGCCCACAACAAAAGGATGCCGGCGGTCTCGTGGAGCGTGTGGTAATTATTGGGGAACGTCGGCGCCAGCAGGCAGATGACCAGGATGCGCAGGAGGTTGAAAACGAAGCCGATGATCATCGCCACGGGCACGAGCCACATCAGTGCGATCACGCGCCGGTTGGCGATGCCGCCGGCGAGCAGGGCAAGCACCGCGCCGCTGGTGATGAGCCCGAAGCCGTTGCACTCCGTGGCCACGTGAAAAATGTTTTTTCCCGTGTTGAGGAGGAGACGCGGCTCGGGATCGCTGATGACGCTCAGCTGCGGGGTAAAGCCGAGGGCGTGGAGGAAACGTGCGGCGTTGATACCGGCCATCTGGCGCAGCGGCCAGTCGAGCAGGGGAAACAACAGGATGATGATGAGGCACGCGACGAACCCGATGAAAAGCGGTTTCACAAAGCGCCATGCCTCACTGCCCACGATGACGTGCAGAATGCCGCCGAGTCCGAGGGCGAAGGCCGGCAGAACGAGCAGAGGCAGCTTCGTCCACCACGCCAGAGCCGTGAATGCGTAGGCTGAACCGATGAGGATAAGAGCGGTGTTGCTGATCTCCAGTTTCAGCCGCCATTCACGCGCATGTTGCCAGAAGACGAGTCCGGCGGCGGCACCGAGTAAGACGAAGGACTGCCGGATCTGCTGGCTCGCGGCGACCTCGTGAAACATCCAGCGCGTCACCGGCCAGAAGGCGATCACGGTGCACAGCACGAGCACGGCTGCGGTGATGTGGCCCATGTCCCACACGCGGGCAGGGGAGGAATCGGGAGGTTGATCGGGCATCGACGAGATCGACTAAAGTTTCTTCGCGCGAAGGCTGCAAGTTTAGGAAAAAATCCGATGCCATCGTGCTTGATGACTCCCGTGTGCGCTGGAATTATCGCGCCTTAACCACCGGCACTTCATACCCCGCATGTTCATGGATTTTTTTAAGAATGGATGGGCTTTAGCCGTCCTCTTTTTGGCAGTCTCGCCGGGCGCGGCGGTGGCGCAGACGGACGAGCCGCTGGATGTAGTGAGGTTGCAGCTCAAGTGGCGGCATCAATTCCAGTTTGCGGGTTATTACGCGGCGGTGGCCAAGGGTTATTACCGCGATGCAGGGATGGACGTGCAGCTGCTTGAAGCGGTGCCGGGCAAAAATCCGGTCGAAGCGGTGTTTGCTGGAGAAGCGGAGTTCGGCGTGGGCAACTCCGATCTGCTGTTGTCGCGGGCCGAGGGAAAACCGGCCGTGGTGCTGGCGGCGATTTTTCAACACTCTCCGCTGGCACTGGTGGCGCGCGCCGTGCCGGGAATCACCGCGATGCCCGATCTGCACAACCGGCCGATGATGATGGTGGAATCCGAAAAGGCGGAGCTGCTCGCTTATTTTAAGCATGAGGGTGTCAACCTCGCGGGCCTGCGCATCCAGCCGCATACGCAGCGTATCGAGGATTTTATCGATGGGAAAGTGGATGCGATGTCGGCCTACGTGACCGACCAGCCGTTCATGCTCAAGCAGGCGGGCGTGAGTTACCTGACGTTTGTCGCGCGCACGGGCGGTATTGATTTTTATGGCGACAACCTGTTCACGACGGAGTCGCAGGTGCGTGAGTATCCCGAGCGCGTGCGGGCATTTCGTGCGGCGAGCCTGCGCGGCTGGGATTACGCGTTGGCGCACCCGGAGGAGATCGTTGATCTGATCCTGTCCAAATATACGACGCGCCACTCGCGCGAGCATCTACTTTTCGAAGCGGCCAAGACCGCCGAGCTCATGCACCCCGGTATCATCGAGGTGGGGCACAACAACCCCGGTCGCTGGCGGCACATCGCGCAAACTTACGCGGAGTTCGGTCTCATGCCGGCGGATTTTGATCTCACGGGTTTCCTTTATCACGAAAATCAACAGCGGGATCTCACTTGGGTTTACTGGTCGCTGGGCGCGCTCGGGCTGATTGCCGTGGGATCAATCGGGTGGTTGCTGCCGTTGATCGGGCTCAACCGGCGTTTGAAGACCGCGCGCAATACCGCCGAGAGCGCCAACACGGCGAAGAGCCGTTATCTGGCGTTTATCAGCCACGAGATCCGCACGCCGCTCAACGGCATCATGGGCGTCGTGCAATTGCTGCGCGACGAAGGGCTCACGAAGACGCAATTGGAGTTGGTGTCGCTGATCGAGCAGTGCGCGGAGAGTTTGCTGAAGCTGATCAATGGCCTGCTTGACCAGGCGCAGATCGAATCAGGCCGGTTGAAAATTGAAATCCTGCCGCTGCCGACGCGCGTGTTTGTAGCCGAGATCTGCGAGTTGTTCAGCGCGCCCGCGCGGGTGAAGGGTTTGAAACTCGAGTATGCGGTCGATGCGGATGTGCCTGCTGAAATTCTGACCGACGGCCTGCGGCTCCGCCAGATTCTGAGTAACCTGCTTTCGAATGCGGTTAAGTTCACCGAGGCAGGCGGCGTCACCGTGCAGGTGAGTGTGCAAGGCGACTGTGTGCGGTTGCGCGTGAGCGACACGGGAATCGGCGTGAGCGAGGAACAGAGGCGGCACTTGTTCACGCCGTATGCGCAGGCAGATGAGTCAATCTCCCGACGCTTTGGTGGCACGGGACTCGGGCTGGCGATCTCACGAGATTTGGCGCGGTTGCTCGGCGGCGACATCACCGCGGAGGCCCGTGAGGGCGGTGGAGCGGTGTTTGTCGTGGAGATCCACGCGCCCGCGGCGAGTGCGGGTGGTGTGGTGTGAGGCGCGCGTCGCGCGGAGGACAAAGGACAGAGAACAGAGGGCGGAAGACGGACGGAGGTCGCGTCGGCTGTTCGCCTGCGGGCCGAAGCGGGTTACTTCTTTTTGAGGAAGGCGGCGATTTCGCGGGCGTGCGGCATCGCGGGGGCGGTGCCGCGTTTGGTCACGGAGAGGGCGGCGACGACGGTGCCAAAGCGGGCGGCGGCGAGGAAATCGCCTTTGAATTTGACCAGTCCGGCGGTGAAACCGCCGACGAAGGCGTCGCCGGCGCCGGTCGTGTCGATGGCCTTGACCTTGTGCGAGGCGATGAAGGTGTATCCGGATTCCTGCGACACGAGGCAGCCGCGTTTGCCGAGGGTCACGATGACCACGCGAGGGCCGAACGTGCGGGCGAGCGCATGGATGTCGTCGTCGCCAAGGGCTGAGAGCTGCGACTCGGTGAAGTCTTTGATGCCGGTGATGGGGAGCAGGTTCACCAACGCGGTGAATTCCGTCTCGTTGGGGATGAGGATGTCGGCGTGCTTAAGAATCGCGGGATTGAAATCGGCGCGCATGGGCGCGGGGTTGAGCACGGCGGTGGCGCCGGCGGCGCGGGCGGATTTCAGCGCGTGGGCGGTGGCGGCGAGGTTGGATTCCAGCTGGGCGACGACGACCTGGGCGCCGGCAAACAGTTTGGCCGGGAGATCGGCCTTGGACAGATGGGCGTTGGCCCCGAGGGCGACGACGATTTCGTTTTGACCGGATTCGCTCACCAAAATCGCGGCTGTGCCGGTGGCATGCGCGGGTTTCTCAATGAACCGTGCGCCGATTTTCTCGGCCTTGTAGAAGGCGCGCGCGCCACCGGCGAACGTATCCTTGCCCACCGCGCCGATGAAGAGCGTGGCGGCTCCGGCGCGGCCGGCGGCGACGGCCTGGTTGGAGCCCTTGCCGCCGGGGCCGGTCGAGAAGGTGCCGATGATGGTTTCGCCCGCCTGAGGGAAATTTGCGCAATTCCAGGTGAGATCCTGCACGAAGCTGCCGACAACGATGACTTGGGGTTTCATGAGTGAATTTTGACCGCAGATTGTGCAGATGAACGCAGATGCCAAGACGGGGATTGCAGGTATTTATCTGCGCCCATCCGCACAATCCGCGGTAAATGGCCTTTCCTGAATGAGGAGAGATGTGAATGCTGCGTGATCGATGATCGTCGCGCGCAATCTCACCAAAGTTTTCCGCGATAAAAAGCGCGGCGAGATCCGTGCGGTGGACGACGTGTCCTTCACCTGCGAGCCCGGACGCATCTACGGCCTGCTCGGCGCGAATGGCGCGGGCAAAACCACCACGCTGCGCATGCTCGCCACGTTGATCGCGCCGTCCTCGGGCGGGGCGCTGGTCGCCGGTCTCGATGTCGTGAAGCAACCCGCCGTGGTGCGTGCCCGCGTGGGGTTTCTCGCGGCGAGCACCGCGCTCTACGCACGCCTGACCGCGCGGGAGACGATTACCTATTTCGGCCGGCTCCACGGTCTCGACGACGCGCGTATCGCGAGCCGCATCGCCCGGCTGGCGGACGAACTCGGCATGCATGAGTTTCTGGACCGGAGAGTGGATACGTTCTCCACCGGCATGAAGCAAAAGACCTCGATCGCCCGCACGTTGGTGCACGACCCCGACGTGCTCATTTTGGACGAACCCACGCTGGGGCTGGATGTGATGGCCGCGCGCGGGATCGTGCGTTTCGTGCGCGAATGCCGTGCCCGGGGAAAGACGGTGATTTACTCGACGCACATCATGAGCGAGGTGGAAAAATTGTGCGACCGCGTCGGCATCATCCACGGAGGCCGGCTGGTGGCCGAGGGCACGCTCGATGAATTGCGCGCGCGGCACGGCGAACGGGATCTCGAGGAAATCTTCGTCAAGGTCGCGGGTGGGGAGGCGGTCGTATGAAGTTGCGCGACACGTTCACGGTTTACCGGAAGGAGTTGTGCGAAGCGCTGCGCGACCGGCGCACGCTGATATCGATGTTCCTCGTCCCGGCAGTAATCATGCCGGCGATCTTTTTTCTATTTGGGACGGCGACGTATCAGTTGATGAAAAGCACCCGCACGCAGCCACCCGTCGTGGCGGTTCTGGGCGGCGAAGACTCGCCGGCGGTGCGGGCGCAGCTCGAGGCGGCAGAAGGTCTCGTGGTGGTGTCCGCGCCGCACGACTGGCGTGAACGCATCGCGGATAAACAGCTGCGCGCCGTCGTGGAAATTCCACCGCGCTTCGAGGCGTCCCTGGCCGGACATGCATCGGCGCAGGTGAAAATCTATCACTACGAAGGCGAATTTAAGTCGGGCTTCGCGGCGGGTGAGTTGCGCCGGTTTTTCACGGAGTTGCGCGAACGCACGCTGGCGGAGCGGCTCACGGCACGGTCGCTGCCGGCCGACTTTGCGCGGCCGTTTGAGATCCGCTCGGAGAATGTGGCGCCGCCCGAAAAAGTCGGTGGCGCGGCCTTCGGCGGCTTCATTCCCTATGTGCTCATCCTGCTCAGTTTCACCGGCGTGATTTATCCGGCGATCGACCTGATGGCGGGCGAGAAGGAGCGCGGCACGATGGAGACGCTGTTGTGCAGTCCGGCGGCGCGGCTCGATCTGGTGCTGGGCAAATTCCTGCTGGTGCTCACGATCTCGCTCACAACCGTGTTGTGTTCGCTCGTCTCGATGGCGGTGTCGCTGGTCGCAGGCGGGCTGATGATGGTGGGCTCGGGCCGGTTCACCACCGAGTTGGCAGGCAGTGCCGCAGGTGGCGCGGCGGCGTTGCCCTCGCTCGATCCGCTCGGACTGGTGGGCGTGGTGGTGCTGGTGGTGCCGCTGGCGGTGCTGTTTGCTGCGGTGGCGCTCACCCTGTCACTGTTCGCGCGCACGCAAAAAGAGGCACAAACCTATCTCGGCCCGCTCGTCGCCGTGGTGCTGCTGCCCGCGGTTGCCGGCGTGTTGCCGGGCGTGGAGCTCAACTCCACGTTTGCCCTGGTGCCGGTGCTCAACGTCACGCTCGCGTGCAAGGAACTCGTTTCGGGCGTGTGGCTGTGGCCGCAGCTCGCATTGATCTTTGGATCGACCTGCGTTTACGCGGCGGCCTCGCTGGCGTGGTGCGTGCGGATGTTCAGCCGTGAGAGCGTGCTGTTCCGCTCGTAAATAAACCAGTCCGGCGGCGGGCGCGTTATCCGGCAATCATGGCCGCCGTGGCCGGAGCCGCGACGACGGTTACTCGAACTTCAGCAGCTCGATATCGAACACCAATGTGGCGCGGCGGGGGATTTTCCCCGTGATGCCTTTTTCGCCGTAACCGAGCCAGTAAGGGATGATCAACGTGCGCTTCTCGCCCTTTTTCATGCTGGCGATACCTTCGTCCCAGCCGGCGATCACCACGCTGTTGCCGATACGGAAATTGAACGGGCCTTCCTCGTGGTTGGCGGATGTATCGAAGATTTTTTCGCCATCAAGGAATCGGCCTTCGTAATGCACGGTGACCACTTGTCCGCGCTGCGGAGTCGCCTCGCCCGTGCCGGGCTGGCGGATGATGTAGCGCAGGCCGCTGTCGGTGTCGCGCGCACCGTTGTAGTTTTGCGCGATGAGCTGGATGTCACGCTCCGACCACTGCTGGCCGTTTTCCGCCAGGGCGACCCGCATCGCGGCGTTGATGGGCTCGCCGGGATTTTTGCGCGAGATGATCCCCGAGCGCACCACGAGGCCGATGGTGGCGAGCACGACACCGAGCAGAAGCAGCACAAAGAAGGAGCGCATAGGAGTGGGGCGGACGGAGCTGAACGGAGGACTGAGGGCGGAGGACGGAAGACTGACGGCAGGGCAGGAGTCGGAGTCTTGAGACGGAGGCGGATAGGGCGCGGCCGTGGAGGCCGCGCCGCACGGGCTTACGAGAGGAACGAGCAGATGTATTCGGCGATGCCGGCGGACACCTCGATGGTGAAGCCAGACTTGGCGGGCACATCGAAATAGGTGCCGGCTTCGTAGGTCTGGACGGCGGTCTGGCCGTCGAGGGTGACTTTGCATGCACCGGCGACGATTTCCATGCGCTCGGCGGCATCGGTGCCGAAGTGGTAGGAACCGGCGTAGATCAGACCGAGGGTCTTTTTGGAGCCATCGGCGAAAAGCACGGTGTGGCTGACGACTTTGCCGTCAAAATAGACATTGGCCTTGGTCACGACCGTGACGCCGGCGAACTGGGTGGGAAGACTTGCCATAGCCCAAAGGGGATGAAGCGCGACGCGAGCCGAGGCAAGCCGGGTATCTAGCCAACGTGAACGGATTCAGCCCGCGTGTTGCGGCTGCGCGTTGTAACTAATGGCCGTGCCGGCAGCGGACGGCAGAGGTGCTTTTCGCGCTATTGCCCTTGAGTCCCGCGACGCTTGGGCGGTGCGGGCGGCTTTTTTGGGCTGCTGGGGCCGGGACCAAACAAGCGCTTCGACAAAAGCCCGACGCCTGCAGATCCCAAGCCGAGTGCAATGCTCGTATAGCCCATGAAATGACTACCTTGAGGCGAAATTGCCCGATACGACATGGTCGGGCTGGCCCTATGCCCGCCCATGGTGGCCATCATGGATCGAGGATCGTTTATACCCTTAATGCCGCCGGCTATAAGAATGAGCCCCATTATTATAAAAGGGTATTTCATGTCCGGGTTTCTGTTAGGTGAGTCAGGCTATCGCGCTCCGATTATGAATCCCAACAGTTCGATTAAAACCAGAAATCATAGTCGGCTTGTGCGTGATCTACTCGCGGGTCTGTCGTTGATCCATCTTGCGGTCTATACTTTTGAGGGTTGTTAGAATTTCGCGAAGCACAGCAATCGACGACTCGGGTGAATCAATCGTTATGGATTCGCTACCGCCGTTCTTTGCGTCGCCGCTGCGATTGTTTGAGATGTCGATAATGAGCGTTTTTATCGCATAGGGATCTTCGGTGCCGATGAGCTTTTCCTCCGGTATGTTCGAGCCCGTCGAAGGGGTGAAAATCCAGATTTGCCCAAATCCCAGCAGTCGCTCAATCGGTCCCTGTCTTACGTCGATGTTGGTGATTTTGTCTAAGGGGATGGACCTCTTTACCTTCCATAAAACCCCGGAGGCGCACGTGACGTATTCGTCGTCTACAGAATATCGAATGGTTGGAAAATAGAGCGATATGTAGCCGGTAATTAAGATAAATGGGATGAGGAATCCAAACAGAAAGCCATACGCTCCATTGAGTTCAGCTGCTAGCGCGATGCCGGAGCCCAGTAATCCAAGGAGGATCGACCCGATAAATCCGGAGGCAATCCATATGGATTTTAACTTTTTTGAAGGAGTGAACTCTTTAATTTTCATGGATTGTTTTTGGAGGCACTTATTTATGAGGTTGTGAGATATACACGGGGGCTGGCCAACTTGGTTTGTCTGAATCCTGCCCGACTGAAAGCATGGCTTGAATAAATTTTCCTGTTACGGGCTGAATCATTACAGTCCCATCGGCAGTCCGAACCATTTTGTTACGTTTAAATTGGCGTCTGCATCTACCGTGCGGCTCCTGACAGATCGACTGGCTACTCGCTCTTCACTCCTTGAGGCTCGGTCTTTTTCGGTGTATCTGCTTTCACCAAGGATAGTGTGTATCCCAGTCGACGAGTATCTTCGCTTGGCTTGGGTGAACGCCATTCTCCAGTCAGCCACATTTCGGGGGTGACGTAATAAGACAATTTCACCACAGGTGGAAATATCCGTTCAAGGTGTATGCTTAGATCACGCGGCGCGACGCTCTTTGGATAGAGTCCGTCATATTTGGAATATGGCGGCGCCGCCCAAATATGAATCTTCAGATCTGCCAGGTCGTCAGGCGCACAAATATGTGAGGGAATAGGGGGCCCTGAGTAGACCCATGCCCTGTCATGCGGAAAATAATCTACGGAGACCCTCCATTTGGTTACTTCTCTGCCGCTGGAGTCGTTCACACTTGCCGTAAGTCTCACATAATCGGGCTCGCTACTATACCAGGTTTGCTCAGGGGTTGCGTGCAAGGTTGAAGCGAAGAAAAGGGTGGCCAGTAATCGCATGGTTTAATTTTGCCTAAGGCTTTAGATCAGACAATGACTGGTTCGGTGCTGTGGTTTTATTTCTGAGAGCGCTCGAATTCATATGCATCCTTGGCGGGCATATTTTTCTGTGCGATAACGGCGAGCGCGAGTCCTACGCCGATGGTGATAAAAAATGGGACGGCCAAGTCTTGATTTCTGAACGCTTCGAACTTCAGAAACGTATCTGTGACCAGAATAATGATCGGAATGACAGCGATAAGAACATTTCGAATAGTGGGTAATGCTTTCATGGTTTTATTTTGCCGAACGCTTTAGATCAGACATGACCGCAGCTGGCGCGGGGCTTGCGCAGCACGATGCGTGACAGCTGCGGTCATTGTCTGTAACGCCTGATTAGCCCTCCATCATTTGGATTGTAATGATAGGGAAACAACCTTCTCCGAATTAATGCTAATCTCCCTCGGCATATTAAACTTAAATTCTGCGTAGCTTCTCGATAGGAACCGGCCGTCAGTGTCGCTTCCGCTATTCCGTAAGACGGTATAATTCAGGTCTGCTGAGTCTTTTAATATCTCACCAACTGTGAGCTGAATGCTTATATTTTCGAGACTGTCGCTATATTCTAGCGACTGCCCATTGGCGGTAATTGTCCAAGGTAACTTGATTTCTTTTGAACCCTTCGACGTCGGTAACTTGATGACCAGCGTGAGGTCGTGCCTGAATTTTGGGGCGACGACCTTTTCGATGGTGGGTTCCGCTTTCGTAAAGGGCGAAAACATAAGACAAACGATAATCAGGAGGATATTAGATTTCATATTTTTGGCTAACACTTTAGATGAGACATGACCGCAGCCGACGTGACAGCTGTGGTCATTGTCTGTAACGACTGGTTTCATATTTCAGTTTCGAATGTCGTGAGTGATCGATTCCCAAGTCCATGAAACTTTAGCGCGGTAACCACGAGATCTCTAAATTCGGCTTTTTTTATATTTCGGAGTGTCCTCAGACCTACCGTGCTCCCATCCGACTTAACACTCACAATCCCTCCTGCATGCGTCTTTTCATTCAACACAAACTCGAACCGCAAATAACTCTCCGCGTTTCCGTTTTTATAAAGAGGTAGCTTCCTGCCGATGTCGTGATCGAAAACAAAGCCATCAACATACACATAAAGCACGCCGAGCTCTCGTTTTTCGGTGGCAAGAAGACGCGCGGATTCGTCTCGAACGACTACCTTAGTATATGGTCCGGGTAATTCTGTTTGTGATGATTTCACTAGCGAATATCGGACACTCGTGTCTGAAAATTTTTCGAATTCGAATATGCCAAGCTCACGAAGAAATAGCGTTGCGAGCAACACGCCTCCTACGATCCAGAAAAGTCGTTTAAATTTCATTTTATATATTTACCCAACGCTTTAGATCAGACATTTCGTGCGGTGGCACACAAAGCGGCTCCGCCGCGACTGTGACACTGCACGAAATTGTCTGTAACGACTGGTTCGGCTCCGTTTTCATTTCTGTGTTTGTAGCTTTCGGAGATCTCGCGACCACAGCAATAAGCATATGCCTAGTGATAAACCTAATACGCCTATTGTGCTCAGATAAATGACTTCTGAATCGAAATGGCTTCTCGTAGAATTCACGGAATATCGAATTATTTCCGAATACGATTCTTCGGTCATGGGTTTTTCCGAGAACTTTCGTGTATACCAGCCATAGTATCGACCAAAGGTAATACTATTCAGAACCACCCAAGGCGTGCCTAATGCGAAAATGGCGCATAAGATAATACCTACGATTTTTAGCGCGCGTGGTATCTTCATTTTTGCCGAACGTTATCGGTCAGACATGACTATGGCTGGCCCACAAAGCGGCTCCGCCGCGACTGGGACAGTCATAGTCATTGTCTGTAGTAGCTGGTTGGGCTCCGTGGTTTTCATTTATAAAACATTAAATTTGGCTAAAAAGTCTTCGAAATAGACTTTCGGTGGGAGTCCTAAGGTATCGATACAGAATAACGCCGAACAGATTTCCTGCCACTACCGCAACTCCCCAAATAAATCCTAGGTTCGATAATAATCCGATTTCCTTTTGTATTTTGATAAGCGTGGAAATCACTGCCCACAAAAGCAGGCCTAAAAATAGCCATCCAGAGATTTGATTTAGCGTTTCCATTCCGATTTGCCCAACGTTCCGGGTCAGACATGCCGAGCCAGAGACTTTAAAAGCTGAAAGGGGAAGCGCCGAGGTATTGTCTGTAGCCGCTGGTTGGGCTCCGTGGTTTTCATTTTCTTCGTGGGTAGATTTTTCCGGCCTTGGAGAGTGTAACGATAGCTAGGATAACGCTTAACCCTGATAGTCCCCAAAACCACCATGCATGGACAATCGGGTAATCATGGAAGTCTGCATAAATATAGCCTGCCGCGGGTGCTAGCATGAAGAATAGCGGGATGAATATAAATGGAACTGCCAAAAACAAAATGAGCATGCCGCACAAATATGAGCCGAAAAGACCAATGGCTGTAATTTCGTCTTTTCCGATAACGAAACCGATCAACGCCACCGCGAGAAACACAAATGTGGCGGTCGCGGCTCTTCCGGCTCGGCGTGCATTGCCGGGCGGGACTTTTAATTGATGTAGTGGAAAGTAAGCCATTTCTTTGCCCAACGCTTTAGATCAGACATGCGGTTTGCTGGCGCGACGGGTGCGAAGCAGCCGGCGTGACAGCAAACTGCATTGTCTGTAACGACTTGTTCGGCTCGGTGTGCCTGTTACGGATCTCAAAAAGCATATTTGTAGATAGAGAACGCTACTAGAGCCGCTGCAGCTATACCGTCACCAACTAAATAAATGGTTGAACAGTCGATATAACGCGCAACCTCGTCTTGCCCTCGTCCGGTGATTAGGATATCTAGCTTGAGGCTGTTTAGCTCCCCATCCATAACGGCATTCGTTATACGACGGGATAATAAGCATACAGCAATCGACAGTGCACAGAGTAATCGTCGGGATTCAGAATTTTCGGATAAAGACACCGAATATGCGAGAAATGCGTAAACGAAAATGCTGCCTGCTAATCGCAATACGGCCATTTTAGTATACTTTTCCATGATTTTTTTGCCGAACGTCAAAGATCAGACACGACCGCAGCTGGCGCGGAGCGTGCGACAGCACGATCCGTGACAGCTGTGGTCGTTGTCTGTAACGCTTGGTTAGCCTCCGTTTCTTCTTCGATTACATACGAAATAGT